>PWXP01000214.1 GCA_003561895.1 Planctomycetaceae bacterium
GACGCTCGGTGCCGCCTCCCCGCCTGCCGCCGCCGTCGCCGCAAGCTGACTGGCCGCCCCAAATTCCCCCTTTTTCGCGGCCACCCCGGCAAAGTTTTTCACGCTTGCCGGAAGGACACCGCTTCTTCAGCGAAGCCGAGTTGATCCCCAGCGTCTTCACCGTTCGGTACACCCCGTGTACGCGAGCCACCTCGACTGCCGCCCTCCAGAGCGGGTTCGGAATCCGCGTGCGCCGCCGGCGCGTCCGCCGCCAATCGTCAAATCGCCGCCGAACCTGCTCCAACGTCGAAACACCCCTCTTGGTACGCATTCGCTGTCCTCCGTAAGAGATTGCATTGACAGCATTCAGCATACCAGCTACCGCAAGCCCAATTCATGCACGCTTGCCGGAAGGACACCGACAAACAGTATTACGCCGAATTCAAGGACGCGAATTGAAGAGTTTTGCTGTGTCTACTTCACGTAAGTCACTGGTAACCTTCGGTTGTATCTTTAAAAGTGCGAAACTTAAGCTATAAAAGCTATACTGTCTTGACACACGACCATAATCGCCATACGCTTTCATACATGCGATTAGCGCAAAGTTTCGGGCAGAACATATAATTTGCCTTCGCCGGGCAGAAAAGAATCCGAAAAAACGCCGTCTGACAAATCCTCATCTACAGGCACTTCATCGCCGCTGACCGCTGATATCCTGCCTAATTCGGTAATTCCCCCGGAAACTGTGAATTTAAGTTCCTTGGGGCCGTCCAGAACCAGATTATCCGCGTGTTTTATTAGTGATCGGTTGTCCTTGTTTACAGCCATCACATACTGCCTGCCGGTTGTCTGGTCGATCATGTGAGAAATCAATACCGCGTTATCGGGATCCGCCGGTTTGAAGAAGAAATCCTCGGGTACTTCCTGTATATTCCGATCTCTCGTTCTATCAGGAATGACTCCCGAGTGATAGACGGCCACGGCATTGAGCCTCATCAAAACAGGACCCAATGCTGTGACATGCGCGTTCAATGACCTTACCGGTTCGTACAGATCCGTCTTCTCCCCTTCCGGATCGATTATCGCACTTGTGAATGGCTCACCACGGCCGACAGGAGTCCACCACGTGAACCATTGGATATTCTTTATGCCGTATGCCAGCGCTGTATATACATTCCAGCGCAGGTCATTCTCGTCCGGAGTCCTTAAGTATCGCTGGATACCCACCGACTGCAGGTACAGCCCTGTTTTTATGCCATATTCCAATCCCAGTTCCCTGACCACTTCCAGATCGTTGAAATAGTCTGGTACGTTTCCGTGTGAACGGCCGCGGCCATAATAAGGATTGCCAAACGTCTCGAGACAGGCAAATGGGTAATTGTCAAAGAGCAAGTAAATCAGATTGTCGGGACCTACAGCGTTAATCCAATCCGAAAGAAACGCGTAGTAATCTCTACGCATGCCGCCCGGCGCGGATGGATACATGTTGACAAATGGAATCCGTTCCGGGTCATGATGCAGGAACTGCCGATAGATCTGGCCGTATCGTTCAAAATCCCCCCTGCGCGGTTCGTCCCGCAAATAGTACCCCCCTAAACCCGGATGATCATAGTCCTGCACTACCGCCTGCACATCGCTGTATATTCTCGGATCTGTCACTGCCACCTTCATCCCTCTTTCATGAGCCAAGTCCAGTATCCTGCGCCGAAGGTCAACCCTTTCCTCTACATTGCCGCTCGGGTTTAGCGTTGGATGGATGGTTGGCACCAGATTGATATGTGCATCCTTGAGGTAATCGTAATGTTGCTCGTTTGTGTGTTCCCGCGGTGGAGCCCAAAATACACCTATGATAAAAGCTTCCGACATGTTATCGGCTTTTTCAGGTTGATCTCCCCGGGCATTAGCTGACACCCACATCAGTGGCATGGCCAGACATATTGCTCCTGCAACAAATCTCTCCATAAATCCTGAAGCTATCGAATGTATTGTCATATGTAGTTGCCTTTCATCTATTGTAGCCGCTCACGGGTCTGAGGCGCGCCAAGTACCCCAGAAGAACGGCAAGCCTATTTGCTGTAACACACAGGAACCGTACTGGTCAAGCCCCGGCATGGCCCGATTCCCGAAAAAACCAAGCAGGACTGTTGATACGTTTTTATTGTAGTCAGGGCAAAGATGGATTGCAAGGGGCTGCAACCCGCATTTCTGAGGACGGTCCATCGAGTCCCCGGGACGTGTAAGGCCGCTTTGGCATCCGCGGTGTCGCTTTGGGCTCCGGCCCCGTTGCGATTCGGTAAAGGATGCTATGCTTCAGTAGACCGGCAATAGCCGTTTCGCCCGACTCCGCCGGGCGGGCCGTGCCCCCCAAAATCCGACCAGTCTGCTCCGAATTCGTCGGGCATACCCCGCCCCACGCCATGCACCGCAACCGTTCCAGGTACCTGTTGCCCCTGCTGATGAGCCTGCTGTCGCCAGGACCCTCCGCCGGCCTCGCCGGGGGACAGTTGGAACTGATCGTCGTCGATGGCGCCACCGGCCAGCCGATCGCCTGCCGAATGCACCTGCGCGACGCGCGCGGCCGCACCCGGCGACCCACCGACCGCACTCTGCCGTTCTGGCACGACCATTTCGTCCTGCCGGGCAAAACGGTGCTGCGCCTGCCGCCGGGCAACTATGAGTTTGAACTGGAGCGGGGGCCCGAGTATCGCACCCGCTACGGCCACTTCACCATGGAAAGACTTGCCGACGACTCGAAACAGGTCGAACTCGAGCGGTGTGTCGACATGGCGGCCGAGGGCTGGTACGCCGGCGACCTCGACGTGCGGCGCGACCCCCGGGAAATCGAACTGCTCATGGCCGCCGACGACCTCCACTTCGCGCAGGTCGTCAGCCCCCGCTCGGCCGCGCCGGGCGGAGCGAACGGCGAGCCGGTCGCGCGTTTCGCCGGGAACCGATTCGCCGGGTTCGGCGCCGTCCACGTTGCCCGGGCGGGCACCGAGCTGCTGGTATTCCACCCCGGCCGGCTGCCGGTGTTCGACCCGGCCGCCGAAGAGTACCCGCCCACCATTCGTTTCCTGCTTGCCGGCCGCGGCCGGCAGCCCGACCGACCGGCGCCTGCCGAACGGCCCGCCGCGTGGACCGACGTGGCGCGCCCGTTCTCTTGGGACCTGCCCCTGCTGCTGGCCTACGGGCAGGTCGATTCGATCCAGATCGCCCACGGCCAACTGTGCCGCGACACGGTTCTCGACGGCAACGGCGGCGGCAAGCCGCGCGACCGGCAGCGCTACCGGCCACCGTGGGGCACCGGCCAGTGGTCGCAGGACATCTACTTCCGCGTGCTGGAATGCGGGTTCCGTATTCCCCCCACCGCCGGCAGCGGCTCGGGCGATTCGCCGAACCCGCTGGGCTACAACCGGGTGTACGTCCACATCGACGGCGAGGCCACCTACGACGCCTGGTGGCAGGGCCTTCGCGAAGGCCGCGTGACGGTAACCAACGGCCCGCTTCTGCGCCCCAGCGCCGAGGGCCGCCTGCCGGGCCACGTGTTCCGGCTCGAGGAAGGCGCGGCGCTCGAACTGCGCATCGGCCTGACCTTATCCACGCGCGAACCGATCAGCTACCTCGACATCATCCAGAACGGCGAGGTCCGCCACAGCATCCCCTTCCACGAATACGCCAAGAGCGGCCGCCTGCCGCCGATCACCTTCGACCGCAGCGGCTGG
The DNA here is from genome assembly GCA_003561895.1 of Planctomycetaceae bacterium. Taxonomy (GTDB): domain Bacteria; phylum Planctomycetota; class Planctomycetia; order Pirellulales; family Thermoguttaceae; genus PWXP01. The sequence goes on from PWXP01000214.1 coordinate 3,702, forward strand.
TTCCTCGTCCGCGCGGTGACCGAC
>PWXP01000307.1 GCA_003561895.1 Planctomycetaceae bacterium
CCGACGGTGCGTTTCCCGCGAAATGCTGCACGAAAAAGTCGTCGCCGCTGTGCCCCGCGGCCCAAACGACGGCGAATTTCAAAGGCTCGTTGAACTCGATGCCGTCGAAGATCACCACCAAAAGGACGCGGAAGCCCGCCGTAGCCAGCCGTTCGATCGTGCCGATGTCGCGCCACGTTTTCGCAGAGAAAGACGCCCCGTGAAGAAGCACCACCGCGGGTTCCGCACCGGCGCCCGCTTCCAGATAGTGGACCCGGCCTTCGGGACGTTCGAGAAACTGGGCATGCATCTTGCGTACTCCCTTGTCAGCCTGCGGTGTGAAGGCCGATCCATGCGACCAGCGCTCCGAGCACAAGCACGATTCCGCCGGTAATCAGGGCGCCGGCCCACGGGGTCAGGGCCGCGGCCAGGATGAGGTAGATGCCGGCAATGAGGAACCCGAGGCCGGCAGCCAGCAGCAAGCCCCCCACGAGCAAGATGACCATCCCCAAGGCCGTGCGTCGAACGGCCTGCCGCAGGGCGCGTCCCTGGGCTTCGAGCAACTCGCAGACGGCAAGAATGTATTCGGTGAGCTTGCGCAACATGGGTCCGTACCTCAGGCAGCGAAACAGGTGGGTGACGCTCAACGCCGGCATGTCGTACTCCATCCAGCGCGGATTAGGTCCGGCAACGGTGGCGCCACCAGTTCAGCGCCGCGCCCAGCAGCAAGCCGACGCCGAACACGGCGCTGAGGCTCTTGCAGGGATGCTCGGCCACCTGGCGTTCGACCGTGTCGACGACCTCGCGTCCGCGGTTGCACGCGGCATTTGTTTGGGAGCTGATCTGCTCCAGCCGCCGGCGCGCCTGCTCGACGGCCGATTCCTTAGCCGATTGCGCCCGCCCCTTGCCGCCGGCGACCAGCGCCTCGGCCAGGGCGGAAACGTCGGAACGGAGCGTCTTCAGGTCCTGGCGCAAAGCTTCATAGTCTTTGGTGACATTTCCGGTTACCATGGTTACCGTTCTCCCTTCTGGAAATTCAAGTTCGAGTGCGTGGTTGCAACGTACAGGACATACGTTAACGTACAGGATATACGTTATAGTGCAATCCGTGTGCCAAATGCCGCGGCCGCGGGGTTCCTCAGGATGGCGCGGCCCGCGCCGCCCGCTGCCGGGCGGCCGACTCCAGCAGTTGGCATACTTCGTCGTCGTCGATCTGCCGGAAGTCGTCGTACCACCGGCCGACCCCGTCGAGCATTTCGGGCTCGTTGAGGCAGATGAACTCCTCGCCCGGCCCAGTGAGCAATTGGCGGAGCGACTCGGCCGTGGCCCGGGCGGCGACGGGCACTGCGACAATCAGTCGTGCCGGGTGCGACTTTCGGACGGCCTCGACGGCGGCCTTCATCGTGGCCCCCGTGGCCAATCCGTCGTCAATCAGCACCACCGTGCGGTCTCGGAGTTCGCGCGACGGCAGCCCGCGTCGGTAACGCTCCTCGCGGCGCCGCACTTCCCGGCGCTGTGCCTCGGCATGCTCCTCGAAGACCTCGGCCGGCACGCCCAGGTGTTCGAGCACGAACTCGTTGCGGACCGTCACGCCCGCGCCGGCCACGGCGCCCATGGCCAATTCCTCGTGGCCGGGCACACCCACCTTGCGAACCACGTAGGTGTCCAGCGGCACACCGAGTTGTTCGGCGACCGTGGCGGCCACGGGCACGCCGCCTCGCGGCAGGCCCAGCACGATGAGGTCCTCCGCCCCCGTGTACTCTTCCAGCCGCAGCGCCAGTTTGCGCCCGGCCTCAGTTCGGTCGGCATATCGCATCGTTTCTCCTCGCGAATGGCTTTCAGTTTTCCGGTTGCGGGCTGCGGTCGGCCTCAAGCCGGTTGACGACCCGCGTCGCACCCCCCCAGCGGGCGCTCCGCTCCGCTGCCCGGACCTGCGTCCAGTTGTCGAGGGTGCCGGTCAGAATGGCCACACCGGCCCGAACCTCGACGTCGACCTTATCGGCGTCGACCACGGGGTCCCATTGCAAGTAACTCCTGATGTGTTCTTCCATGTCACCGTCGGCCTGTGCCAAGTCGTCACCGGCCACCTCGAGTTGACTCCGGATGTCCATCACGCCCCGGACCGCGGCGGCGATCGCCTCGGCCTGCTCGCCGGCGTACAGGGAATCGACTTCTCCTCGGAGGTGCGCCATCCCGTCTTCCACCTGGACCTCAATGTCGTACTGTTCGAGGTATGCGTCCCGTTGCAGGGCTTCTTGGATGTCTTCGGTGATCCTGGCATCTGGGCGTTCTTCCGGCGGTTGCACTTGCAGATGGTTCTGCACTTGCCAGATACCCGTGACGTTTCGCGCTTCTTCTTCGGCAGTTCGTTTGGCTTGCAGGCTCTCGACTTCCCCCATAAGGATAGCTACGCCGTCGCGCACTGTCGTGGCGACCTCGTCGGCCTCGACCCGCGGATTCCGCTCGAGCGCCTCTTCGATGGCCTCTCGTATGAGGCCGTCGGTCCACGGATCGGGCCAATCGGCCATCTCTTCGGCCCGCCACCACTGCACGTCGATATTGTTTTCGACCGCCTGGACGCCGGGTACGGTCCACACCTGTTCCTCCGCCCGCATTCGTTCCGCGGCACTCCGCACGCTTCCGGCCAGGGTCACCTCCCCCGCTTCGACCACCACGGTAATGAGCCCGGCGGCAAGGGCCGCGTCGGCTCGCAGACGGTTCTGAATGTCGGCGGCGATGTCACCGTCCGGCCGGTCATTGACGGTTTCGAAGGTGAGCAAGTTCCGCACGTCGACCACTCCCGAAACGCCTTGCGCGATTTCCTCGGCCGTCGACTGCTCCAGGGCGGAATCCACTGTGCCCCTCAGAGTGACCGCCCCCTGCTCCACCTCCACGTCGATTGGTTCGATGTCGACCACCGGATCGGCGGTGATCGCAGCCACCACGTCGACGCGAATGCTGGAATCCAGCCGGGGAGTGGGTTCCACCTCGATCTCATTGAACACCCCGACTACGCCGCGCACCGTCCTGGCGGCATGTCCGGCGGCTCTTTGGGTGCTCAGCCGCGGAACCGTACCCGACAAAGTGACAATACCGTCTTCGGTTGTCACGTCGATGCGGTGTTCGGGCACCGCCTCCTCGAGGCCCAGACGCCGTTCCACGGCCGAGGTGATGTCGCGGTCCTCCAGGCCGGGCGGCGGGTCCGGCAAAGGCGGGGCTAGTGGGACTTGCCCGAAGACAAAGAACGCGATAAATGCCCCCGCCAAGGGCGCGGGCGATAAGCGGGACTGCAAGCATTGCATGGGTCCACTCCGGAACTCGAGGAATACGGACGGGTTGATTGCCAGTGTAAGGGTTCTCCTGCAAATCGGATGCCGCTCGTGCATCAAGCCGGCGGCGCACTGCCACCCCTTGCTTGGCAAGATGATTGGCCCGCTTTTTGCACGCATTGCTACCGAACTATTGTTGACCCAACTCACACAGGAGAAATACCTATGGCAGTCCAAACCGGTGAACAACTTCGCTCGAAACGTTGCGGCGCCTGCGAAGGCGAGGCGGCGAGGCTCTCGGAAACCCAGGCCCACGAAATGCTCCAGTCGCTGGAAGGTTGGGAAATGCGCGACGACGGGCGGCAGATCTGCAAGCGGTGGAAAATGGAAGATTTCGCCGCGGGGCTCGACTTTATCCGACACGTTGGCGACCTCGCTGAACAAGAAGGCCATCATCCCG
>PWXP01000596.1 GCA_003561895.1 Planctomycetaceae bacterium
CCGCCGTCGGACATTACCATCGAGTGCGTGTACGGCCAATCGCCGTACCGGCCGCGCATGCGGACGGCGCCGCTGGTGAACCGTTCGTACCGTCAGGACGAGTTCCCCACGATGGAAAGCCGGCTTCCGCGCGACGCCGAGGGGAACATCGTCCCGCCCGTCGAGTTCACCCCCGACGGCCGCCGCATCGAGCGCCGCTGAAAGCCTGTGGGCCGGGCGGCAACTACCTTAGTGCTAATCGACATAGGTTGGGTTGCTAAACGCGTGCCCCGAAGGTATCATACCGGACTATGACGTTGTCGCCAGGGCCTTCAGCGGGGGGAGCGTGACGGAACAAGCACCTTTCGCCCGCGCAGCCCTTTGGCTGGGGCGGACGAGTGATACCACACCAACGCCGCCTTTTTCGTTTCCTCGCAGGGACCCACACGCGCCACTAGGCGTGTGGGCATGCCAACGCCCGCCAACGGAGGGGCCATGAGTTACCTATTAGGACAAATCCTCCTGTTCGCCCAGAATGGCGGCGGATTCGGATGGACGATCCTCACCATTTGGGTGCCCATCGGCATTGTCTTTTACTTGCTGTTGATCCGCCCCCAGCGGGTGGAGCAACGGAAGCGCCAAGCCATGCTGGATGCGGTCAAAAAGAACGATCGGGTGGTCACCGTCGGCGGCATTTACGGCATTGTGGCCAACGTGCAGCGGGAGAGCGACGAGATAACCCTCCGAGTAGACGAAAACAGCAATGCGAGGATTCGCGTCACGCTGGGTTCCATTGCCCGGGTGATAAGCGACGAGCCTGACGAGGCAGCGGCGAACTAGGCCCCCTTCCGGTGTGGAGGACGCCCAGCTCACGGTGGGGTTTTCGAAAGGGGGCGCCGCGACGGAACATCGCCCGAGGGAAGCAATTCATCCCTTCGGGCAACAGACGCATTTCCAGACGAACCGATAGCAGCAGGATACTTTCCGATGGAGTTTTCCGACATTTACGTGCAGTTGCTCATTGCCGGGGCCATCGTGGCTCTGTGCATCGTGTTGGGTAATTATCTGGCTCGCCGATTCCGGATGCCGGATCACGGCTGGAAGATCACCCTGGCCCTGCTGGCCGTGGGCGCCGGATCGGTAGTGACCGTATTCAATTGGCCGCCGAGGTTGGGAATCGACCTCAGCGGCGGGGTGATCCTCGTCTACGAGGTCGACCGGGAACAAACGGGCGAGCAGCAGGTCAACATGACGGAACTGGCGTCCGCGGTCCGGTCGCGCGTGAATCCGGGCGGCCACGAGGAAGTCGTCGTCCGTCCGTACGGGGCGGAGCAGATCGAGATCGTCGTCCCCGAGGCCGATGAAGCGGAATTGCGCCGTATGAAAGACATCCTCCAGCGCGTCGGCTCGCTGGAGTTCCGTATCCTGGCGCACGAGCAGGACCCGAGGCACCAGACCCTGCTCCGGCGCGCCCGCGCGCCCGCCAACCGCGACGCCCGCGACATCGTCGACGCGGAAGGGAATCGGCTGGGTTGGTGGGTGCCGGTCCATGCCGAGGCGCGCGGCGAGTTTGCTAGGCAGCCGGACCTCGAAACGCGGGTGCGCGAGGTGCGCGGCGAGGAGCGGCTCGAGCTGCTCGTGGTCAACGATCCGTTCGACGTGACCGGCGGATACCTGGACCGCGTGCGGCCCGGCGCCGACGAGCGGGGCCGGCCCGCCGTCCGGTTCTGGTTCAACGCGGCGGGCGGGCGACGGTTCGGCCGCCTCACCGGCGCCAACCTCCCGGACCCCAGCGGGTTCTCGCGCCAATTGGGGATCATCCTCGACGGGCATCTGCGGTCGGCGCCGAACATCCGGTCCACCATTCACGATCAGGGAGTTATCGAAGGTTCGTTCACCCGGCAGGAGGTCGACACGCTGGTGAGCGTCCTGCAAGCCGGCAGCCTGCCCGCCGCCTTGACCGAACAGCCCATCAGCGAGATGCTCATCGGCCCCACGCTCGGTCAGGACACCATCCGGCGCGGCCAGGTCGCCATCAGCCTGGCCATGATCCTGGTCCTGGTGTTCTTGCTGGTGTACTACCGGTTCGCCGGCATCGTGGCCTGCGGCGCCCTGCTGGCAACGCTGCTGCTGGTGCTTTCGGTGATGATCACGTTCCGGGCCGCGTTCACCCTGCCGGGGCTGGCCGGGTTGGTGTTGACCGTGGGCATGGCCGTCGACGCCAACGTGCTCATCTTCGAGCGGATCCGTGAAGAACTCAGCCGGGGCGCGGCCCTGCGCATGGCCATTCGCAACGGGTTCAGCCGGGCCACGACGACCATCGTCGACGCCAACCTGACCACGCTCATTACGGCCACCATCCTCTACGCCGTCGGCACCGAGCAGATCCGCGGCTTCGCCATCACCCTGTGGCTCGGCGTGGTGATGAGCATGTTCACGGCGATTTTCTGCTCCCGCATCGTGTTCGACATCGCCGAAAAGCGGCGCTGGATCACCACCCTGAACATGATGCGTCTGCTGGGCAGAACGAACATCGACTTCCTCGGGAGGCGCCACCTTGCGGGAGCGTTTTCCGGGTTGATCATCCTGGTCGGGTTGGTCGGCGTTTACGGCCGCGGACACGGACTGCTCGACATCGACTTCACCGGCGGCGTGTCGGTGGAGGCGGTGTTCGCCGAACCGCAGGAGACCGACGCGATTCGTACGGCACTCGACGAACTGGAAGCCCTGGCCGTTACGGACGTTCGGTACGAGGGCGAAGTGCCCCGCACCCGATTCCTCATCAACACCTCCGAGCAGGACACCGAGTATGTTGAGCGGTACCTATACTCCCAGTTTGGCGAGGACCTCGTAACGAACACCCTCACGTTCCGCGACCTGCGACCCTTGGAGGCCCCGGACGAAGTTCCCGCCGAACCGGAGGAAGCCCCGGCCGACGACGCTCCTGAAACGAGTCGTCGGCGCGACTTGCCCCATGGTCGGCTACTCGCGTCGGCGGATGGGGCGGGCGGGCAACTGGCATCGCTGCTCGTCGGAGCCGACGAGCCGGCTGAAGAGGCGCCTCTCCCGCCGGAGCCGAACGCCGAGGAACCGGAACCGGCCGACCCCGACCCCGACGTGCCCGCAACCCCGACGGCCAACACGGAGTTCGCCGGGGGCACGGCGGCGACACTCGCACTGAGGCGCCCGCTTGCCTACGACTCGCTCGAAGTCCGACTGCACGAGCACCTCGAACGGCTGGGGTATGACCCGAATACGGTGCCGCTGCGGCTTACCAATGAGGAGCACGTACCTGGCGAAACCCGCCCGTTCGATACGTGGGAACTGGAAATCGGCCTATCGCCTTCGGAAACCGAGTCGCTCTTGGCGGCCGTCGATGCGGAATTCCGCAGCCAGCCGTACTTCCCCTCGTCGAACACGATCGGCAGCCAAGTGGCCGGCGATATGAGCGTGCGCGCCGTTTACGCCGTGCTGCTGAGCCTGCTGTGCATCGTCGGTTACATTTGGCTGCGGTTCCAGCGCGTGGTGTACGGTTTGGCCGCCGTGGTGGCCCTGCTGCACGACGTGCTCATTACGCTGGGTATTATCGCCCTCAGTGCGTTCGTGGCCAACGCCCTGGGCTTCCTGATGATCGAAGAATTCAAGATCGGCCTGACGGTCGTGGCGGCCTTCCTGACCATCATCGGCTACTCGCTGAACGACACGATTGTCGTGTTCGACCGCATTCGCGAGGTACGGGGCAAGGCCCCGCAACTGACCGCCGACATGGTCAATACGAGCATCAACCAGACCCTGGGGCGCACCTTGCTGACCTCGCTCACCACGCTCGTTGTGGTGTTGATTCTCTACGTCGGCGGGGGCCAGGCCATCCACGCCTTCGCCTTCGCGCTGGTAGTGGGCGTGCTGGTGGGAACCTACAGCTCGGTGTTCGTCGCCTCGCCGTTCCTCTACTGGCTGATCGGCAGCGAGAAGAGGGCGTAAACTTGCCGTAACCGTTCGCGGGAGACCGTCCCCTTCGGCCGGTAAGGGGACAGGTCCATGTTTTCGGCCATCGTCTGCTGGTGAAACAGCGCCTGTTGGCCCAAAAAAGGACCGTCCCCCTTCGCCCGCGAACGGTTCCCTTTCCCGCGCACACTTCCCGAAATCGGCACAAGCGCCCCGCCTGCCGGAGCGCGGCGGGGTTTCCCGCCGGTTGCCTTGCATTGGCGCCGCCTGAATGCCGATCACTGTTTGATGCAGGAGCAGTTCCCCAGTGCCACGGCGGGCCGGAAACGCAAAGCTTCGGGAAAAGCGCAATGGACCCCGGCGTGAAAGTGGCGGCCGCCCTGAGCGTGCTGTTCACGGCCATCTGCATGGCCTTGCTGTTTTGGGGCGATCCGGGCAAGGTGGCGTCGCCCGGCGGCCGGCCGCTGAAGGTGCGGTCCGAGCCGGACCCGGCGGCCACGGCGGCCCAGCCGCCCCCCAAGCCCGATCTGTTCTTTCCCCCGCTCCATTCAGACGCCAACGCCGGCCGACCGCCGATGGTTCTCGCGCCCCGCACGCCCAGGGGGGCGTCGGCGCCGTGCGATCCGCAGGGGTGCCCCGTGCCGGCGCCGAACCGGCCGGCCGCCGAAACCGAGGAGCGAGCCGGTTGGGGAACGGCCGCCGGCGTGAACATGCCGGAGCTTCGCGTACCCGCGGCCAACGAGGAAGCCGCGCCGCGGACCCACACGATCGTCGACGGCGATACGCTCCGCGACCTGGCCCGCCGCTACCTGGGCGCGGCCGACCGGTACTTGGAGATCTACCAGTGGAACAGCGACGTGCTGGCCAATCCCGACGTCCTGCCCATCGGCGGGCTTCTGCGTATCCCGCCGCGGACCCGGCCGGATTCCGGATCGTCGGAGGTGATCGAGCGCCCGCTGGTGCCGATCAGGCAACCCTCACGCGAGTAAGGGCGGCTCTTCCGGGGGTAACCGTTCACGGGGCGACGACCCAGTTACTGGTGCGGGCGCCTTCGCTCGCGCCATTCGAATTCCCGCCCTCTCGCCGCCCTGACGAGGCGAAGGTCGATGAACCGGGCGACAAACTGTTCCAGTCTGAGGTTTTGGCCGAGGATGTCGGTGCCCTGCAGGGCGGTGTCCAATTCGGCATAGAAGAGGTCCCGCTCTTCGGCCGCGCGTTCGCGCGGGGGATCGGGGCGATGAGGGCGGACCACGTCGTGAATCCGCTTCGCGTCGCGAACCGCCGCCGCCTGCCGATCACCTACCGCAATCAACAGGGATATCTCGTTGCGAACCGCGGGATGCCGCATCGCGTGCTGCAAAGGAAGCCCCTTGAACGACCACTCGGGCGAGATCGCCACCACCCCCTTCACGAATCGGCCAAGCTGCAGGGCGCCGTAGTCGGCGATGCTCCAATCGCGGGCGGCGTACAGCAGGGCAATCGAGGCGCCCATTTCGGACCCCACCAGGCACAACCTGTTCACGTTCAATTCGCCCTCATTGTTCCGTTCCCACAGAAAGCGGTTCACCGCTTCCATGTCGTCCACCACCATGCGCTGGAAATCGACCGGCCGAAGCCGGTCGGCGTCGAGAGGGCGGCGCGCACCGGGTATGGTGGTGCTGCGCCCGTGGCCGCGCAGGTCGGGCAAGACGACCGCGTGTCCGGCTTGCTGCAACGCGGAAGCCAAGTCGACATAATCCCGCCGGCTGCCTTTGAACGCGTGCAGGAGTACGATCGGCACGACGTCCTTCCCCGGCTCGATAGGGGGATAATAGGTCACGGCCAACTCGACATTGTCGCGTGGCGTCTCCAGCCACAGGTCCTGCGGAGGCGGAATCTCGACCTCATCCTGGGCATCGGCTTGGCCGTACGCCGGGAAGGGCAGCACCATCAACAGCGAAGCAAGGGAAGCCCGTGCCCAACACCGCAGTCGCGGCGAACGGGCTACTTCCTGCGAGGGCGACTCGCCCCCGCCACAGGATATTTCCTTGGTGGTCATTCGTCTGATCTCCTTAGCCAGGGGGAAAGGGCCAATCTCCCTACCCCTGCATACTAATTACGATTGGCGGGGGCGTCAAGGTTCGGCAACCGGGACGCTTTACGCGGTTATCCTCCCGGGGCGGCATCCCATTGCCCTGCTGTCGGCGATCCGGGCGTCGAACCCCTGCTCATAAGGCTCGGCGGCAAACAACGGCTGCCGGTTGGGTAGTCCCCCCCGGGGCGCATACGCTATAATAGAAGCTGGAGGCCCGTCCGCGGCGGCTGGCCGGCCGCCTTCCATTTGCCTGCCGCCTTCCATTTGCCTGCCGCCTTGCTCGAAGGGGTTACCATGGCATTGCCGGTGCATTGCGACGAGTGCGGATACCACTTTAAGGTGCCGGACGAATACGGCGGCAGACGCGGGCGGTGCCCGAAGTGCAAAACGATGCTCGCGGTCCCACCGTTGCAGGGTACCAAGCGGACCGCCGCTCCAGCGGAGTTGGCGCCGCGAGCGGCAGGCCGATCGGGCGTTTCCAGCTCGGGCCCGCCCCCGCGGACGGCCCGCCGGCTCAGCGAGCCGCCTCCCCGCAGCGTCTCGGCGGCGGTCCGTGTTGCGGACGAGACGGACTCCGGCTTGCCGCAGATTGCCGTCGACGACGCCGCGTCCGGCCCGCGGCACGGCACGGCGGCCTCGCGAGCCGCCAGCCCCCGCCGGCGCTCCGAAGTCCCCCGCTGGCTGTGGGCAGCGCTCGCCTCGGCCGCGGTGCTGCTCGGCGGCGTTGCGGTTTGGGTGTTGACCGCCGAAAGTGGAGCGGACGGTGCCCGGCCCGAGGCGCCCGCGGCGCAGCGCCGTCTTCGGCCGATGGACGACCGGCCCGCACTGCCGGCCGAAGCCGAGGAGCGAACCTTGGCGCGGCTGGTCGAAAAGGCCGACGACGCAGCCGATTCGCCACCCACCGACGAGTTGCCCAGCCTGGGCGACTTGCGCGACGCGGTCGTCGCCTCCACGCTCGATGAGGTGAAGCGGGCCGTCGTCAAGGTCGTGGTATCGGTGAGTGGGGGGACGAAGCGCGAATCGGGCAGCGGGTTCTTCGTCGACGGCCGGGGCTGGATCGTCACCAACGACCACGTGATCAAGAACATCAACTCGGCCGCCCGCGTCCGGTTGGCCGACGGCATGATCTGCCAGATCGAGGGCGTCCTGGCGCGAGCGCCCGATCGCGACCTCGCCCTGCTCAAACTCCGCGAGCGGCCGTACCGGATTACCATCCTCGACATCCACCGCCCGGAGGGGGCGAAGTTGGGCGAACAGGTGTACGCTTTCGGGCACCCCTACGATGCCGACTTCTCCCTGTCCAGGGGCATCGTCAGCCGTGTGTTGAGGACGAGCGAACTGGCCGAGGGCGCCCGGCACATGCTCCGCTCCACCATCCGCACGCCGGACAACGTGGTCTGGATTCAGCACGACGCGAAGATTTCGCCCGGCAACAGCGGCGGCCCGTTGATCGACGAGGCGGGGCGGGTGCTGGGAGTGAATTCGTTCGTCCACTTGAAGGCCGAGTTCGGCTACGCCAGCGACGTCCGGTACCTGCGCGAGATGGTCACGAATGCCGAGGACGAGCCGACTCCGCTGCCCGCGGCCAGCAACGTGGCCCAGCGACAGGGCGCGGCCGAGCTGCTGCAAAGGGCCGTGGAGCCCGAGCAGCTTCACGCGCTGTTCGCCCAAGCCGAACGGTTCCATTTCCAGCCCGATAGCCCGCAACAGTACGCCCTGCTGGCGAACCTGGCCGCCGCGCTCACCGTGGCCAAGCATTTGGAGCACGATCGAGGCGACGTACCGGAGGAGGCGGCCGCGGCCGCCGGCGGCGCGGCCGACGAACTGGTGGCCCGGCTCGAAGCCGTCGATTTCCGGCCCGAGCAGTACGAGGCCGTGAACCGCTTTGCGCGGAACGTCGAGGAGGAGCCGGGGCAGGGCGTGTTCGCCTTCGGCACGGTGGTGGGCCAAGGGGACAACGCGCTGATCCTCCAGATAGGGGAAGGCGGCAAGAACCTGCTCGTGCAGGTGGGCCCTGAGTTGGCCAAGGCCGATCCGCTCAGCCGCTGGCTCGTCCTCGGTGTGTATTCCGACCAGGTGGTGCAGGTGCAGCCGGGCGAGGGCGGCCGGGCCCAACCGATGCGCGTATTGATCATGTACTATATGCTCAGAACGTGAGAACCCGATGGTAGAACTTGGAGTGAACATTGACCACGTGGCCACGCTCCGGCAGGCCCGACGCACGAACGAGCCCGACCCGGTGTGGGCGGCCGCCCTGGCCGAACTGGGCGGAGCCGACGCCATCACCATCCACCTGCGCGAGGACCGGCGGCACATCCAGGACCGCGACCTCGACGTCCTGCGACGCACCGTGGCCGTGAAGCTCAACCTGGAGATGGCGTGCGAAACGGAGATCGTCGCCGTCGCCTGCCGCGTCCGCCCCGATCAGGCCACGCTCGTGCCCGAACGTCGCGAAGAAGTGACCACCGAAGGCGGGCTCGAGGTGGCCGCTCACCGGGAGCGCGTCGGCCAGGTGGTACGGGAGCTGCAGGAGGCGGGCATCGTGGTCAGCCTCTTTCTCGATCCCGAGGAGCGGCAGATCGCCGCCGCCGCCGAACTCGGCGCCGAGGCGGTCGAGCTGCACACCGGCCGTTACGCCCTGGCTCGCCCCGGCAACGAGCAGAACCGGGAACTGGGCACGCTCAAGGCTGCCGCCGCCCGGGTCCGCGAAGCCGGAATGACCCTGCACGCCGGCCACGGACTGACCTATCGGAACGTGGTCCCCGTCGCCCGAATCGGCCGGATGCACGAATTGAACATCGGCCACAGCATTGTTTCGCGGGCGGTACTGGTAGGCTTCGAGCGGGCGGTGCGGGAGATGAAGGCGCTGCTCAGCGCATGACCGGCGGCCCGGAAAAGCCCGGGGTGCGGGAGCGGTTACGGCCCGGCTTTCCTGCGTGCTTGCGGGCTGTCGGCCCGTATGGTACACTCCGGCGCTTTCGCAAAGTGAAACGCTTGCCGTGCCCGGTCCGGAGTGTTTCGTGGTTCTCCCCGGCGATTCAGCCGGTTGGACCTGCAAGTCGTCCTGGATGGGTCTTTCCCCCGGGTGTACGATGCACCCGCCCATCCTCCTTTCGGATCGGGCATGGCAACTTTTTGGCCGAGGCGATTCTGGCACAAGGACGCGGCGCCGTTGCCACCCCGGTCAGACGTCCACCGTGTCGAGTTGCGGGTAGTCGCTGGGGTGGGCGAGCGACGTGACGTGGAGGCCGAGCTGGTAGAAACCGCCGCCCATGGGATTGAGGTGCTTCGCCGTGGCGCGCAAGTAGGTCATGTCGCCCTCCCACCGCACGCCGACGATCACCTCATCCAAGGCGAAAAAATCGGTCATGATCAGCGACATGCCGGTGGTCGATAGCTCCTTGGTGATCGCCGTAAACGCCTGGGCCATGACCGGCTGGTTGCCAACCAGCGGCACGACCAGCACAACCCGCACCATGGGAACGCGGCTTTCCGTGCGCGAGCCGTCCATCAGCGTCTGAAGCTCCCGGCAGTTGTTATTGACCACTTTCAACAGAAAGCTTTGCACTGCTCTCGTTCGGTCTTTCGTGAATAGCGACATATTTCGTGCACCCGTCGTGAAAGTGGATGTTGTTGGGACGCTCTTTCAAGTATATGCTGTAAATGGAGCGGTGGCTCCTGGAAATCGGGCTCCAAGGAAATCGGTCTCCAAGAGTTGACGCTTTCGGGTCGATGGACTAATCTGCCCGGTTTGCGGTTCGCGAGGCGGGCTTATGGCCCCTCCCTTCAGCAGCCGCCCCAACCTGTCGCCCGGTTCACTGGGGTGAATCGAACTCGATAACAAATACCCCGCAGGAGTGTATTCATAATGACATCGCGCGAACTCGTCCTTCGTGCGCTCAGTCACGAGCCTATCGATCGCGTACCGCGGGACGTTTGGGTCAACCAGCGGGTGGAAACCGGTTGCTCGGACGACGTCGCCGAGATCGAAATGCGATTCCCGAATGACATTGTCCGGCCCAAGTCGCCGTACTCGCCCGGCGAACGCCAGTCGGGCAAGCGCGTTTCGGGGGGCCGCTATACCGACGCTTGGGGATGCACATGGCACATACCCAACGATGGAGCCGAGGAGCAATGCCTCGACCACCCCTTGGGAGGTCTGCGCAATCTGGGCAATTACAGTCCGCCGTGGGAAGTCCTCAAAGGTGCCCGCCTCGACAAGGTCAATCGGTTGTGCGAACAGACCAACCGCTTCGTGATGACCCCCACCGAAGTGTGCCCCTGGAACCGGCTGCAAGCGGTTTGCGGGCCCGAGCACGCGCGCAAGGACTTGGCCGACGGCGTAAAGGGCGTTCGGACGCTGCTGGAAATGGTCCACGCGTTCTGCCGGGCGGAGGTAGACTTGTGGGCCCGCTCGGAAGTGGACGGCGTCGTGCTGGGCGACGACTGGGCGACGCCCACCGGCCTGGTCATCGAGCGGGGACTTTGGCATGAGGTATTCCGCCCCCTGTACCGCGAATACTGCAAGACCCTCCGCAAACATGATAAAATGGTATTTTTCCGGACCCGCGGCAACGTGACCGAGATCCTCGGCGACCTGGTGCGCCTCGGGGGCGATGCGGTGCACTGCTCGCTGGAAAACATGGACCTTGCCCGGATTGCCCGGCGATTCCGCGGCAAGACGGCCTTTTGGACCGGCGCGGACCGGCCCAACGCCTTGGCGCAGGGCACGGTGCACGAGGTGCGCGAAACGGTGCTTCGGCTGCGGCGGGCCCTCGACTTCGGCAGTGGAGGGGTGATTGCCCAATGCGCCTGGCAGCCCGGCGTGCCGATCGAGCGGATCGTGGCCTTTTGCGAGCAGTGGATTGTGCCCCTGCCCGTCCATGCCTGAACCGATCGCCCAACCAACCCTGTGAAGAAAGACCTTTCGTGAGCGAACAAGCAACCGGGCACGAGCCCGGCAAACAGATCGATCTGCGCGACCCGGTCGTCGCGGCCGTGCTGGCATGGCTGGTGCCGGGACTGGGCCACCTGTATCAGCGCCGGTTTGCCAAGGCGGCCCTGTTCTTCGTGTGCGTGATGACGCTCTTTGTGTACGGGCTGGCGCTGGGCAGTGTGCCGGAGAAAGGGTGGTACGGCCGCGTGGTCTACTTTTCGTGGCGGCAGGAGGATAAGCGGCTGTTCTACGTCTGCCAGGTGGGCGCCGGACTGGTCGCGCTGCCCGCGCTGGTGCAGGCCCACCGGATGGCGAATGACCGCCGGGTATGGTTTTCCGGCTTTCAGGCGCCGCCCCGGCTTCCCAATGTTCCGGCGCCCCGCGAGGATCCCAACCGCGACCAACCCACCCCGCACGACCTGCACAGCCGGCTCCATCGCTATTTCGAACTCGGAACGGTGTACACCGCCATCGCCGGTTTGCTGAATATCCTGGCCATCTACGACGCCTGGGGCGGGCCGGTGCTGCCGGCCCCCAAAAAAAACGATGACGACGAGGACGCCGACGAAACCGACGGCGAAAACTGAACCGAGAACCCGGAACGCCCAACCCATCGTGCAACACACTAAGCACTAAGTACCGAGTACTGCGTACTGCGTACCGGGCGCTCCCATCGCGGAGGATGCAACTCCATGGTCCCGTGGCTCCTGATTGCCCAAGTGAACTACCTGTGGTACGCGGTGCCGCTGATCATTGCGGTGAGCCTGGTGTACGCCGCGACGCGGCACGAGGAGATCGTGCCTATTTTGATGCATGCGGGCCGGTTGGCGCTGTGGATCACCGGGTTCATGGCGGCCATCTTTATCGTACTCTTTCTTATTTCGTGGCGCTTGTAACCGTTCCCGGGGAACGGTCCCGACTTTCGCGGCGGCGAGGGTGTGGGTTGTGGAAAACCGTTTTTCGCCGCGAAAAGGGGACTGTCACCCTTCGGCCGGCAAGGGGCATTCTGGAGAGGTGACCATGAGAATTGTGGTATTGGGAGCGGGCACGGTCGGCATGTCGATTGCCCACCTGCTTTGCGACGAGGGGCACAGCGTCACGCTGGTCGACGCCGATCCGGACGCGTGCCGCGAGGCCAACGAAGCGCTCGACGCCCGGGTCATCCCCGGCTCGGCCTCGCACGCCACCACGTTGTTTCAGGCCGACGTCCTCGTCGCCGACCTGTGCCTGGCCGTCACCGGGCTCGATGAAGTCAACTTGGTGGCCGCCGGCATGGCCAAGGGCATGGGGGCGCGCCGGGCGGTGGCGCGCGTCCGCGCCCCGGTGTTCCTCGACCTGAGCACCTTCGATTACCGGCGGCACTTCGGGCTCGACCGGCTGTTGAGCCTGGAGCGTCTTTCCGCGATGGAATTGGCCCGGGAGATCCGGCACCCCGGCGCCATCGCCGTGGAGAACTTCGCCCAGGGCGAACTGGAAATGCAGGAATTGCCCGTCTCGAAGAAGAGCGCGGCCCTGGAGATCCCGCTGAAGGACCTGAAAATCCCCTCCGAGGTGCGCATCGGGTCCATCCACCGGAAGGGGCGCCTGCGCATCGCCGGTGCATCGGACCGCGTGCTGGCCGGCGACCGCATCACCCTGATCGGTTCGCGCGACGAAATCGATAACGTCCGCAAGATGTTCCAACCCCAGTTGCCGCCGAAGCGCAACGTGGTGATCGCCGGCGGCGGTGAAATCGGATACCATCTCGCCCGCGTCCTGGAAGCCGCCCGGTTCAAGGTCACCCTCATCGAGCACGATCGCCAGCGGTGCGAGTTCCTCGCCGGCGTGCTGAAACGCGCCACCGTGGTCCATGCCGACGTGAAGCGGCGGGCGTGCCTGGAGGAAGAGCGGGTGGGCAACGCCGACGTGTTCGTCGCGTGCACCGGCGACGACGAGGACAGCATCATGGCGTGCGTCGAGGCTCGCGAACTGGGCGCGGAGAGCATCCTGTGCATCGTCGACCGGCCCGATTACGCCAACGTGGTCGCCAAGCTGGGCATCGACCACACCGTCAGCCCGCGCGAAGTCGTGGCCCGGCAGATCCTCGCCTTTCTCAATACCGGCCCGGTCATCTCCCGCATACCGCTTGCCACCGGCGGCCCGATCCAAATCCTCGAGATCGAGGTCGGCGAGGGCGCGGCGGCCACGCAGCACGCGCTCAGCGCGCTCGACCTGCCGCAGCAATGCCTGATTGGGGCCGTCATCCGGGAAAGCTACGTCCGGGTGCCGGGGGCCGACCACCGTTTCGCGCCGGGCGATACGGTCGTGGCCCTGGTGGAAAACGGCGCCGCCGACCAGGCCGTGCGCATCTTCAGCAACCACGCATAAGTCTGCCGATCATGAACTTCCGCATGCTGTGCAAGATGCTCGGGCTGGTGGCCGCGCTGATGGGCGGCGCCATGGCGTTCAGCCTGCCCTGGGCGCTGCCGCCCTTCGGCGGCGAGTGGAACCACGAGGCGCAAGGCTTCTTCGCACTGCTGGGCTCGATGCTCATCTGCCTGCTGGTGGGCGGCGCGTTGAGCTACGCCGGCCGCGGGCCTCAGGGCCAACTCTTCCGCAAGGAAGCTATGGCCGTGGTGGGCCTCACCTGGGTCCTGGCTACCGTCCTTGGGGCGTTGCCCTACATCCTCAGCGGCACGCAGCGGGGGCCGGGGCTGGCGATGTCGCCGGTCGACGCCATGTTCGAGGCGCAGTCGGGCTTCAGTTGCACGGGGGCTACCGTACTCACGGACGTCGAAGACCCGGCGCTGGCTCCCCGGTGCATCCTCTTCTGGCGGTCCAGTACCCATTACCTGGGCGGGTTGGGCA
>PWXP01000458.1 GCA_003561895.1 Planctomycetaceae bacterium
ACCGCCACGGGACGGCCTTCGTGCTCGACCACGTCGTACACCTTGATGATGTTCGGGTGGTCCAGCCGGCTCATCGTGCGAATCTCGCGAATGAACCGCTTGCGCAGGCTCGGGTCGTCGATCAACATGCCCGGCCACGGGGCCTTCAGCACCACGGGCCCGCCGGTTCGCTGGTCGAGGGCCAGGTACACTTCGCCCATCCCGCCGGTGCCAAGCAGCCGCTTGACCTCATAGCGGCCGTCAACGGTCTGGCCGGTCAGGGATGGGGTTTGGTCGGGTGGCATGATTCATGTAGGGTGGGACGAGTGGAACGAGTCCCACCATGGTTTTGCGTAATGTTGTGTTGTTTCGTTGGTGGGACTCGCTCCACTCGGCCCACCCTACACGGTTACGTAATGGTTATGGGTTCTCGAAACGGAAACGGGGGCCGTCGACGGCCAGGGTGATGGTGTCGCCGTGGGTGAGCGGCGTCGGGCCGGTCAACAGGTTGCCGTTGATGTACGTGCCGTTGGTGCTCTTTAGGTCGGTCAGCACGTACAGCGAACCCCTGCGGAGGATGACCGCGTGGGCGGCGGATACCTGGCTGAAGGACGGCTCGACGGCGTAGTCGGCGTTCGGGTCGCGGCCGAAACGTAAGGCGTCGCCAACCGGCAGCATGCGCCGGCTGCCGCCGTCGAGCCGCACCACCCTTGCCTGCACTGTTGCGGCGGCCGGCCCGAACGCATCGCAAGCCGGCAGGGCTGGGAACAGCGGGAGCCGCTCGCAGCGGTCGGCGGTCTCGCGGGAAAGCCGGCCCGCGTGGACCAAGCCGACCAGCCGGGCCACACCGCGGGCAACGCAATAGAAATCGCGGGCGTGCGTCTCGGCAGTAGAAAACACCTGCTTCAGCGTGCGCTCGACCGGAAGCCGTGCGGAAAGGTCGCCCCAATAGAGCACGGCGTCGATCGGCCCGCCGCGGGAGAACCGCAGCCGCCAGTCGGCCATGACCGTCTGCAGCCGGTCGGCGAGCGGCCGGGCCAGTTGGGCCACCCGGGCCGCTGAAAACGGCAATGTTACCGGCTTTCCGAACAGGACCGCGTGAAGGTCGCACTCGCTGCAGCTCGTCAGCGCGTGCAGGGCCTCTTCCAGCGCGTCGTGCAGGGCTTGGTCGTCGGCCGCCGATTCGGTCGGATCGCGGCGCATCTGCCCGACCACTTCCCGGGCAAGATCGGCGATGACCAGTTCGCGCAGGGCCGTGCCGGAGAGGGCGTCGTGGCAGGCGGTGTCGGCCAACTGCCAATCGCCGGCATGGCCAAGGACCAGGAGCGAAGCCGAGGCGGCCCCCGCGCCCAACGAGAGCAGCAGCACCCTGTTGAGCGATCTCTGCCCACCGTCGTGGAGCCAATCGGCCAGCACGGCGACCGATTCGCGGGCCAGCAGGGTCGGATTCCACCCGTCGGCGGCCAGCGCCTGTGGCAGCGCCCAGCCCGTGGTCTGCGGCCAGCGGTCGGGAACGCTCAGGCCCACGGCCGCCGCGTCGGGCAGGGCGGTGCCGATGGCCTCGCGGATGCCGGCGCAGACGGGCGTGAGCATGTCGGCCGCGCGTACCGTCCTGCCGCCCAGGGCATAGCCCGACGCGGCCTCCCACACGCGGTCGCGAAAGGCGAACGCCACCGACGAGTCGGCCCGGCGACGCAGGTACTGCTCCCAAGCGGCGCCGGCCGCCTTGCCCGACTGCATGACGAAGGGCAGCGCGGGCGAGTGGCCCCCACCGGCCAGCCGCAGGACCTCGGCCGGCGAGTTTTCCCCTGCAAGGACCGCCGCTTTCACCAGGTGGCTTCCGAAGTCGATTCCCACAAAGCCGGCCATGTGCATCTCCCGTCTCGCGAAGTGTGTCAGTTGCCGCCGCCGGGCGTCAAGTCGGCCAGGGGCCGCACGCGGCCGTCGGCGTCTTCAATCAGGCGTTTGAGGTGCCTCGCCGCACTAGCGAAGTTGATGGTCCCCAGGCGGTGGTCCGACATGCCCCAGGTAGTGACTCCCAGAACCTCGCCGCGCCGGTTCAGCAGCGGGCCGCCGCTGTTGCCCTCCAGCACAGCCGCATCGGTTTGGATCCAGATCATGTTGTCGCGCAGGTGGAGCGCAACGAGCGGGTTGTCGTCCTCGGCGTCTTGCTCGCGGAGCCAGCGCCGGAAGTCGCGCCCCAGCATGTGCGACGACACCGTGCCGGAGGTCAGGCTCTTTCCCAGACCCAGCGGGTATCCGATCACGCATACCGGAGTGCCCACCGGCGGCGGCACGTCCGGGTTGCGGCACAGCGGCAGGACCGGCACGCTGCCGTCCGGCGGTTTGACCTTGAGGATCGCCAGGTCCTCGATCGGCGAGGTGGCGATGACGCCCTCGGCGGGAATGCGCGTGCCGTCGTACAGCTCGACGTCGACGCGCGACGCGCCCAACACGACGTGGAAGTTCGTTACCAGCCATCCCCGGCGGTCGATGAAGAAGCCACTGCCGCTACCCCTCTGCCCGTCGGTGCGCGTGGCGTGGATCTTGACCGTGGCGGGATCGACCCTCTGGAACAGCCGCGAAAGAGGTTCCTCACCGCGCGGGAAGAACACGGCCAGAAGCACCACGGCGGCAACGACTGCGCAAGCCAGGTAGACAAGACGTTTCCTGGCGATATTGTCGAGCGGCCCGGTGGTGCCCGGAACGCTCTTTGGCCGGCCGGGGGTCTGGGCGCCGAACGGCTTATCGTTACCCGCCGGCTCCGATTCCGGCTTGGGGGTAAAGGGCGGTGGACTCTCGATGGGCGGTGATGCTTCCTTGGACGCTGGGGCTTCCGCCGTCGCAACCGGCTCCTCCAACTGCCCCTTCTCCTCCGACGGCTCCAGCCGGTCGATGCGTATTTCCGGGCCGGGGTCGCCGAAGCGGACGCAGTCGCCCTGCCGCAGCGCGGTCGGCCCGGCGATTTCCCGGCCGTTGACAAACGTGCCGTTGTCCGAGCCCAGGTCCTCGATCAGAAACCGGCCGGCTTCTTCGCGTATTTCCGCGTGGTTCCGCGAGATGAAGTCGCGGTCGAACCGGATCTCGGCGGCCGACTGCCGGCCGATGCGGATAACCGGGGCCTCGCAACGCAGCGCCGTATCGCTTTCGGTCATGGTGTACCAGATTCTCATCACGGAATCCTCGCATAGAAACGCTGTTCGCCAACCTGGAATTGGATCGTGTCCTTGATGACAATTTCCTGCACCATCGACCACGTCCCGTTTGTCGAGTCGTTATCTTCAATGGCCCACTGCTCGCGGCCGGCCCGGCGGATCTTCGCGTGGCGTGGGTCCAGCAGCAGGTCGTCGGTCACCGGCGCGTGGCAGGCGGCCGGGTCGGAGCCGACCCACTGCTCGTCGGTCTCGATCATGATGGTTTGCGCCTCGCCTTCGGGCGTAAGCTGGACGAGCATCGGGGTCACGTCTTCCGGCTTGATCATTTGCCACTGCTGCGTATGCTGCACTTGCACTTCGGGTTGCGGCTGCGCCTGCCGGCCCCCTTGCGCGATGCCCTTGAACCGGTACCGACCGCTGCCCAGCAACAGCACCTGCCCGTGGTGGAGCGTGGCGCGGTTGATGCGGACGAACGTGCCGTTGGTCGATTCCAGGTCGCGGAGCTTCCAGACCCAATGCCCCTGGGCCGGCTCGCGGACGAGTTCGAGGTGCGGGTTCGACATAGCCCC
>PWXP01000381.1 GCA_003561895.1 Planctomycetaceae bacterium
ATGGCGCCGAAGATCAGGTCGCCCTGACAACTTTCATTCTCGTTCGGATTGGCCTCGCTGTAGGTGACGAAGTTGTCGTCGATGTCCACCGGCGTCTGGTTGATCGTGTTCGCCGCGGCATAGTCGACACCGACGTCCCGGGCGCCGGCGGTCCACCCCGACCCCGGCGCAGACCCCGATTCCGCCCATTCCTTCACCGCGGCCAGCGCGCCGGCCTCCAGGGCGTTTTCGAGTTCCACGCGGGCAAGCCAGAGGTGAACCCCCTCGACCACCACCGCGAACATCACCAAGAGCACGGGGACCATCAGCAGGGTCCACAGCGACACCACCCCTCGGCGCCGATAATGCCCACGACGCATGAACTCGGGCCTGGTTTCCATTCGATCTGTCTGCATGGTTCGGCTCCCCCACTCTACCTGCAATTATAGCTCGTGCCGGAACGTCGTCGCGTTTCGAATGATCCGCTCCGAAATGTCGAATCCGAAGAAGCGGAGCACGTTGGGCGTCAATTCGGTGGCGGGCACGTACACGGTAACCCGCACGTATTCCCGGTACTGGGGCAACGCCGTATCGACCGTGGGGCAGTCGCACGTACCGGAACCCATCAGCACCGGCCCTTCCGCGAGATTGTGCTCCAGGGTGATCAGGCACTGCTCGATGCCGGAACTGAGGAGTTGCTGCTCGACCACCCGCACCACGTTCTCGGGAACCGGCTGGCTGTCGGAAGTCAGGTCGAGCCCGGCCGTCCGCGAGGCCTCCTCGGCGCCCACCCGGGCAGCCAGGGCCACCTGCTGCCGGTTGCCGATCAACAGGCCGAACAGGATGATCGCGCCCATCACGATCAGCCAGATCGGCAGCATGACGATCAGCTCGAGCACGACCGACCCTCGGCGGAGCGGGGCCGGCCGGCCGGCATTTCGGATTCGACGTCGTTTGGCTCTCACGTTGGTTTCCTCGTCGCGTTGGTTTATCCAGAAACCCGGGCGGCCCGCCAATGGGTTTGCCGGCAAGCGGGCTTCGCACACCGAACGCGCCGCTGGGGCACCGGTAATGACCATGAAAGATAGCATATTCCATGCCGCGGTGCGCCGAAGCCTGTGTGGAACGCCAGTTGCAACGTTCCTGACCGCCCACGGGGGTTGGCGCCGCCGGCGCTGGCCGCCCTGCTGTGTCCTTTCGGAAACATGGCGTGTTGCCAAAAGTTAGCGCTTCGCCCGGAAGGCGGAACGGGGTCGGGAGTCTTTTTTCCGGTCGGCCGGAGAGCGTTTTCCCATGGCCTGACCCGTTTCGGCCGACCGGAAAAAAGACTCCCGACCCCCTGGCGGCCGTCGCCGCGCCGCGTGGCATGGCATTTGCTCCATTCGCCGTCGCGGAATGTTTTCGCAAGGCTCGAGGTACCAATGCTTCTTTGGAGAAACGTCACATGATCCGATTCCTGAGTAACTTCCAGCGTTTGCGGCGCGACAGCCGCGGCGGGGTCTTCATCGAGTACCTGTTGCTGTGCACCATCGTCGGCATCGGCGTCATCGTCGGCTTGGCGACCTTGAAGGAAGCCCTCATTGGCGAACTGAACGACTTGGCCCAGGCGGTCGGGGCCATCATCTGCCCGCCCGGCAGCGGCGGAGGTTAGCGGCAGCGCGTGCGTACCGACGGTCTTGATCATTCGCACGAACCCACCGGGGGAGGAGTAAGTTTATGCGCTGTCGCAAAAGAAGCCGAAGCCGGCGCGGCGTGGCCACGCTGGAACTGATTCTGGTAGTGCCGATCCTGCTGATTGTGCTGCTTTTCTCGATCCAGTTCGGGATCGTTGCCATTTATCAGGCAACCGTAACGCACGCCGCCACGGTGGCTGCGCGCGAGGCCGGCAAGGGCGCCGACTTCGACACGGTGGTCGAGGCCGTCCGAACCATCGTCGGCATCCAGGGCATCGACATCACCGCTGACACCGGCTCCGGCACCAAGGTCGTGTTGGAAGACGGCGATTCCGAGGAGGTCTTTGGCGATCCTTTGCTCGACTGCCCCACGCCGGAGAACCCCCCGGATCCCATTCAGGTTCGCGCGACTGTATGCGTCGATCTGATGGCAACGAGGTTTTGCGACGCCTTGGCCCCTTGGGGCGTGAGCTTCACGGGGCGAATGTTGAAAGCCAGTTCCCTGGTGATGAAAGAATACGAGCAAGACTGCGGCCTGCCCTGTTGGCCCGACGAGTGACGCGACCCCCGCGGGGCCTGGCCCTTTTGGCGCAGAAAATGCAAACCGTTGTCCGGCATCGGGCCCTTCAACCGCCATATCATTAACCACACTGCTCCCGCGCGGGGCGCGGCAAGGCAGAACTTACCCGAGAGGATACGAAACCATGCTCCTGAAACGACTCTGGCGCGACCAATGCGGATTCGTGGCCACCACCGACCTGATCCTCATCTTCACCATCGCCGTGCTGGGCACCATCGTGGGCCTGGCCACTCTCCGCAACAGCGTGGTCCAGGAGTTCGGCGACCTGGGCGCCGCCCTGGGCAGCCTCAACCAGAGCTACCACTACAGCGGGAATGACGACGGCACAGTTCCTGCCGACCCGCACGATCCCGACCAATGGGGTTCAGACGACTTCGGCGCTTGGGTGCCGGGCAGCAGCTACCACGATCAGCCCGACTTCGGCGACGGGGAGGATCCGCCCGGCCAGCCGCCGGCGGGCATCAGCGTCACGGAGGGGCCGACCCCCGAAGGCGACTCGCTGTGAGCCATGACCCATACCAACGTTCAACGACACAAGAGGCACACACATGAAACGCATTGCGAAACGGCTTTGGAACGACCGGCGGGGCGCCGTCTCGGCGGTCTCCGCCCTGCTGCTGTACACCATTCTGGTGCTCGGGGTGGTCGTGGGCCTGGCCACGCTCCGCAACCACATTGTCCAGGAATACGGCGACCTGTCGGTCGCGCTCGACCACCTCGACCAATCGTGGCAGGTGAAGTTTTCATGGGAGGACGCCCCCCGCGGCTTCGAGGACCCGGGGCCCACGCTCGACGACCCCGATGGCTCCGAGCCGGCCGGCATCAGCGTGCGGGAGGCGCCCATGGCCGAGGGCGAATCGTTCGATTGATATCGACCTGCGGCGCTGCCCGCCCCCCTCCCCGAATGCCCCCGGCTTGCCCGGGCGGATCGTTACGTTCTTCGCTACGCCGGCGCTGCCCCCGCCCCTTCGCGAATGCCCCCGGCTTGCCACGTTCTTTGCTACGCCGGGGCTGCCGCCGCGGCCCACAGCCAGCCGTAGCGAAGAGCGTGAGGCTCCCCCGGGCAAGCCGGGGGCATCCAGTGAGGCGGGGTGGTTTGGGGCGGGGGGCGTGCCGCTCGCCCCGAACGGCCGATGAGCCCGTGTCGAACTACCTTCTTCGCCGCCACAGCAACCCGGCAACGGCGCCGAACAGCAGCATCGCGGGTGCCGGGCTCGGGAATGACGTACCAATAGCCCGGATTATTCACGAGCCCGCCGTAGTGGAATTCGTAAGAATTCCTTTGTGCACAACGACTTAGGTCGGAGCATATCTCCCTGTAAGGGGGTAGGGGTCGGGGGGAACGGAGATCGCTGTTCCCAACCCTCATCTTCCCAGTATACGCGCCTTGCCCGTGCCAGACAAGTGGGCGTGCCAGGTGCCAGATGTCAGGAGTCAGGAGTCAGGAGTCAGGAGTCAGGAGTTGGGAG
>PWXP01000252.1 GCA_003561895.1 Planctomycetaceae bacterium
ACTTCGAGGAGCGCGGCCTGCACGAGCCCCTGCCCCGCTCGCTGGAGCGATGGCGGGGCGACGGCATCATTTCCCGCACCTTCCGGCACGCCGATGGCGACCGGCTGCTGGCCCTGCAACTGCCGGTCATCGAACTGTACGCCGATCCGGAACTGGGCCTGCCGCGGGTGTTTGCGGATCGGGCGCGGATTGCTGAAATGGCCGTGGGCCATTTCGTCGACCGGGGGTTCCGCCATCTCGCCTTCTTCGCCGCCGAGCGTGCCGGGTGGGTCGAGCGCCGTCTCGACGCCTTCTCAAGCGAGGTCGCGAAACACGAGCTTTCGTGCGACGTCTTCGAGCCCGAAAAAAAGAACGCCGGCCGCAACCGGGCCATGGAACCGGGCATTGCCCGCTGGGTGCGGGCGCTGCCGAAACCCTGTGGCGTGTATTGTCCTTTCGACGGCTTCGCCTTGCGGTTGATGAACGTGTGCCGCGAAATCGGGGTGGCCATTCCGGAGGAAATCACGCGGGTGCGGCTGGAGCGGGCCGCCGAGCTGCTGCGCCACGCGCCGCTGCCCATCGAGCGCATTGCCGCGGCGTGCGGGTTCGAGTCGCACCGCTACTTCGACCGCGTCTTCCGGCGCGAAACGGGCATGACCCCCCGCGCCTATCGCCTCGCCCGCCGGCTTCCGCGCGCCGGCTGGGAATCGGAACGGTAAAGAACGCACAGAGGAGGTGCTGGATGCCCTGGCCGGTATCTGGTACAATGAAGTTTCAGTGACCACGGCCCCCGCGCGAGGTAACACCATGCTGAAAGTCACTACCGGAGTGATTCACGAGAAGACCATCGAACTGGACGATTAGCGGCTGTTTTTCGGCGTAGAAGGCGCCCTGGAACTCATGTCCCCCCAGAAGGTGGTGAGCCAGAATTTGCGTTGTGGGCTCTTGACTGTCGCGACTGACCGATTAAACTAGATCGTTACCGCGTCGGTTTCAGCGCGGAAGGAGCCCTGAACTCATGCCCCCCTAAGGTGGCGGGCGAGAATTCGCGGAGCCGGGCGTTGACTTCCTGTGATTTGCTGATTATGATAATAGGCGTACCGGGTCGGTTTCGGCGCGACTCGGCTAGCGAGCAAGGGCGGTGACATGACCCGTGATCGGCGTCAATTTGACCATCCCGTCGGCGGCGTCCGTGTTGGCGCGCCGTTGTCGTCGCGCACTTTACCCCCCCCGAAGCAGGGGGGGGGGGTTGGCTTGTCTCCCCGGCGCGCGGCTGCTGTTGCGCCGGGTTCTGCTTCGCGGCCCGCCCTTTTTCTTTTTCATCCCGAGGGCTTCGGCTTTCGGTTCGTCCGCGCGCCGTGTCTTCGGCGCGCCGTTGTTCGTTTACGCCGGGCCTCACAACCGAAGGCCCTGTTCCAATCCATGCCGGCACTTGGTGTGCGGGCGTCGGCAAAGCGGGCATGCCGTGCAAACGCAGAAGTCGCTCGCAACGAAACGATGGGGCTTGCCGTTTTCCGGCGTTGGCACCTGGAAACGGAAGAGCCGCAAAGTCGCACTCGGCGTGACTAAGATCACATAAAGTGCAGTTCAACCACAGGTCCCGATTTCGGGGAGCATTGACATGTCTACGCATCACAAATGCACGTGCAACTATTTGAATTGTCCTACGGATCCAGGCCGACGGCGTTTCCTGGCGACCGCGGGGGCCGTGGGGGCTGCCAGTGCGTTGCAGTTGCATGTGCTTGAGTTCGCATCCTCTCTGTTCGCGGCGGAGCCGAAGCGTGAGGGGCCGCTGGTAAGCGTGGGATTCGCTTTGAGACCATCGGACGCCGGAATGACCTGGCCTTCGGGCGATACGAAAATGCTGGAGCAGATCCGCGCGCATTACGACAAGCTTCTGTTGGATGCCGCCAACGAACTGGGCGTCCGGCTGGACATCATGCCGGAGCCGCTGAATGAGGATGGAACCAACTACCTGGAACGTGTCGACAAGACTTCGCCCGACGGCCAGATCATTATGGCCCTCAACCTCAATTGGGAGGGGAGGGTCAGCGCTGTGCTCGAGAATCGCGGGACGATTCCTACAGTGGTCTACAGTAACCTCGGTACCCATAACATCCGTTGGATGAAAAGTACCGCCGAGCTGCCGGGAGTATATCTCGGAGCTACCCCGGACGTCGCTTGGCTCAAGTATGCCTTGAAGATGCACAAGACACTCTGGCGGCAGAAACGCATGAGTATCTTGGAACACTTACCGAATAAGGGGTATGACAACGAGTTCGAGAAAACCGCCGAATCGGATGAGATGCGCGCGGTACTCGACTTCTACACGGACAATGCCGAGAAGATCGTGGAGCCTCCGGAAGAATCCATCCTCAAGGCAGTAAGACACTACATGACCATCCGCCGGTTAATCCGTGAGGGCGGGTATGACGGCGTGACCGTCAGAGCGCGAAGCGAACTGTGCCTGAATGGCGGGTGGGCCTGTCTGGCGCTTTCGCGGCTGCTGGATGAGGGGTTCGTGGCCGCCTGCGAGGGAGATAGAGGGTGCGCCCATTGCCAGTTCCTGACCCAGTCGCTGTTCGACCTGCCAGGCTTCATGGGCAATCCCACGCCGGACACGGTGAACAACTTTGCAATCTATAGCCACTGTACCTCCGCGACCAAGCTGGAGGGGTTGCAGCAGGACTACCGTGCACCGTTCGTGCTGCGGGATCTGCATAATACAGGGAGTGGGGTCGCCATGATGGTGGAGTGGCCGAAAGGTAGGCGGGCAACGGTCATGGATATGCCCGAGGGTGCAGGATTTGTAATCGGTGCGGGGGTTGTAACGCGGAACACCAAAGATGTACCCCAGCCTCCGTGCGGCGGCTGTCGCACATCGGTGGCGTTCGCTCTGGACAATGTCGATGATGCCGTGATGGCGGCGTTCGGACATCACAAGTGGTGTGTGCTCGCGGATATCGTGCGACCGTTTCTGGCCTACGCCAAGCTGGCCGGATTGGACGTTTCCGACCTCGAGGGCAACAAGTTTGCGATGTCCTCACGATTCGGACATCGCGACTGGGGTGACGGCGTGGTGATCGTGTAGCAGTGGCCGGCGCCAACGTTTTGAGTTTGGAGGGAGCGCTTGGGGGCAGCTTGAGTAGTGATGAGCCGCGAATGACTAAAACGAAACCGTGGGGATTGCCGTTTTTCCAGGGTTTGCACGTAGAAACGGAAGAGCCTTTAAGCCGGCGGGTTTACCAAGACCGGTGCGGGCACCCTGGAACTCACGGGCGCCAACACCTACAGCGGCCCGACGACCGTCGCGGCCGGCACGCTTACCCTCAGCGACGGCGGAAGCCTGGGAGGCGGCACCTGCAACGCGCCGATTGCGATCGGCGAAAACGCCGCATTGAACTTCAACATGACCAATAGTCGGAACGTGGGAGGCGCCATTAATGGGACCGGTACCCTGGCGCAGAACAGCGAGGAGAATCATGCGTTCAAGCAATACAAAATCCAAAATTGGCCTTTACACTGGTCGAGTTGCTTGTGGTCATCGCCATCATTGGCATTCTCATCGCCCTGCTGCTGCCGGCGGTGCAGGCGGCGCGGGAGGCGGCGCGGGAGGCGGCGCGGCGCATGCAGTGCAGCAACAACCTCAAGCAAATCGGGCTGGCACTGCACAACTACCACACGGCCCACGGCACCCTGCCCTACGGCGCGAACTACCCACC
>PWXP01000320.1 GCA_003561895.1 Planctomycetaceae bacterium
ACCACTCGCTTGGGTAAATGGATCGGAATCGGGAGGACGGCGTATGAGCGCGGCGGCAGATAGCATCGGGCTGGGACCGTTCCCCGGCGAGTGGACGCGGCGGCACTTGCTGGGGCTCGAAGAGCTTTCGCCCGCCGAAATCACCCTTATCCTCGACAAGGCCGAGGTGTTCAAGCAGGCCATCCGCCGGGGGCAGCGGCGTATTCCCCTTTTGGACGGCGTCACCTGCGTCACCCTGTTTTTCGAGAACTCCACGCGGACGCGCACCAGCTTTACGCTTGCCGCACGCCGGCTCGGGGCCGACTCGATCGACTTCTCGGCCTCGACCAGCAGCCTGTCAAAGGGCGAAACGGTCATCGACACGGCCAAGAACATCGAGGCGATGGACATCGACATGGTCATCGTCCGGCACCGCACGCCGGGCACCCCCCACCTGCTCGCCCAGAACCTCCGCGCCTCGATCATCAACGCCGGCGACGGGCCCCACGAGCACCCCACGCAGGGCCTGCTCGACATGCTGACCATCCGGGAGCGGCGCGGGCGGATCGAAGGGCTGACCGTGGCCATGGTGGGCGACATCGCCCACAGCCGCACTGCCCGCTCCAATATCTGGGGCCTGAAGAAGCTCGGCGCCCACGTAATCGTCTGCGGGCCGTCCACGCTGGTTTCGCCCCGGTGGAAGGAGTTGGGGGTGGAATACTCCTGGAGCCTCGACGCCATCCTCCCTCGGGTCGACGTGCTCAACCTGCTGCGCATCCAGTTCGAGCGGCAGTACGGCCGGCCGTTCCCGTCGGTTCGGGAGTACGCGCACCTGTACGCCATGAACGCCGAACGTCTGGCGAAGACGAAAGACGACATCCTGATCCTCGCCCCCGGCCCAATCAACCGCGGGGTGGAGATCACCCCCGACGTGGCCGACGGCAGCCACTCGGCCATTCTCGAACAGGTCACCAACGGCGTGGCGGTGCGCATGGCCGTATTGTGGCTGCTTAGCGGAGTGATGAACCGATGCCCATCCTGATACAAAACGGCCGCGTCATCGATCCCTCCCAGGGGATGGACCGCGTTACCACCCTGCGCATTGCCGGCGGGCGGATCGCTGCCTATCACGCCGCGCCGGAGGACGGCGATGAGGTGATCGACGCCACCGGCCGGATCGTGGCGCCGGGCCTGATCGACATACACGTGCACCTCCGCGAGCCGGGACGCGAGGAGGACGAGACCATCGCCACCGGCACGGCTGCCGCCCTGGCCGGCGGGTTCACCGCCGTCGCCTGTGTACCCAACACCGAACCGCCCATCGACAGCCAGGGCGCCGTCGACTTCGTGCGCGACCGAGCCGCCCGGGCCGGCAACTGCCGCGTGTACGTGCTGGCATGCGTGAGCAAGAACCGCGAAGGGAAGGAGCTTGCCGAGATCGGGCAGCTCGTCGAGGCCGGCGCGGTCGGGTTCACCGACGACGGCGCGCCGGTTGCCGACCCCGAACTGATGCGCCGCGCCTTCGAATACTGCCTGATGTTCGGCAAGCCGGTGCTGAACCATTCGGAAATCCTCGAGTTGACCGAGCACGGCGTGATGCACGAAGGGAAGACGTCGCTCGTGCTGGGCCTGACCGGCATGCCCGCCGCCGCCGAAGACGTGATGACCAGCCGCGACATCGCCCTGGCCGATGCCACCGGCGGCCGGTTCCACCTGATGCACGTTTCCACCGCCGGCAGCGTCGACGCGGTGCGGCGGGCAAAGCGGCGGGGCGTGCGCGTGACCACCGAAGTGACCCCGCACCACTTCACGCTCACCGACGAGTGCCTGCGCACCTTCGATTCGAACTACAAAATGAACCCCCCGCTGCGCGGCCGCCGCGACGTGGACGCCTGCATCGAGGGCCTGGCCGACGGGACGATCGACTGCATCGTCACCGACCACGCCCCCCACGCCAAGGAGAAAAAGATGCAGGAACTCGACCGCGCCCCGTTCGGCGTCGTCGGGCTGGAAACCGCGCTGGGGCTGGTCGTCACGCGGCTGATCGAGCCCGGGCACCTCGACTGGCCCGCGGCCATCGAAAAAATATCGGTCAACCCGGCCCGCATCCTGGGGATCGACAAGGGCACGCTGGCCGTCGGCGCCGACGCCGACGTGACCATCATCGACCCGGGCGTGAAGTGGACGGTCGATCCGGCCGCGTTCCGCTCGAAGAGCGCGAACACCCCCTTCGCCGGTTGGGAACTCGCCGGCCGGGCCGAGACGGTGATTGTGGCGGGCGAGGTGAAGTTCCGCCGGTAAACAGTTGGCGCACCGCCCGCGCCCACGTTTCCCCCCGGCCCTGCATATTCCAAGCAGGCCACCGGCGGGGCCACCAAAATTGACGAATCTGGGGGATCCAGGTAGAATGAAGGCGGACGATTGGCAGTTTCGACGAGGAGGTACGCGGTCGTGATCAAAGCCATAGTCAAAGGCGGACGTCTGGAAGTCGAGGTGTTTCGTTCGCATGTCCGGTTTCGTACTCATCGACGGTTATAACCTGCTGCACGCGGCGGGCCTCATCACGCGCGGCATTGGACCGGGGACGCTCCATCGCGCGCGGCTGGCCCTGCTCGGCTTTCTGGCGGCCTCGCTCGAACCCGAGCGGCTCGGCCGTACCACCGTCGTGTTCGACGCCGCCGGGCGCCGGCCGGGGTTGCCGCGGGAAGTGGAGCATCGGGGGCTGAAGGTCCTCTTCGCCGCCGGCTATGCCGACGCCGACGCCCTGATCGAGGAACTCATCCGCCGCCACTCGGCGCCTCGGCAACTGACCGTCGTCTCCAGCGACCGCCGCCTCCAGCACGCGGCCCGGCGGCGGAAGGCCCAAGCGGTCGACAGCGAGGCGTGGTACGAGGATCTGGCGGCGAGCCGGCGGTCGGCGGAAGGCGACACGGACGACTCCACCGCCCGCCCGCCCGTCCCGCTCCTGGAAGAAGACGTCGGTTATTGGCTGCGGGAGTTCGGCGGCGAGGCGGCGATCGAGGCGTGGTTGGAGGCGGAACTGGAGCGGGAAGCGCCCCCCGCAGCGGACCACGACGCCCGGCAACCGCCCCTCGACGGCGCGCCCGACAAGCCCTCGGCCGCCGAAGCCGACGCCCTGGACAATCCGTTCCCGGAAGGATACGGCGAGGACCTGCTGGAAGACTTATAGCGAGGAAAGGGCATCTGCCGGCCGCAAAAAGCATCGGTCCCCGGCCGGCCCGTGAACGGTTGCCAACTTGTTTGGTCGTGACGCCCGAGATACTCCGAGCGAGCGCCTGCCCCGGGGGGAACCCGCGCCGGGCCGGTCAACCGTTCCCCAGCACCCACTGCACGGCGGCGCGGTTGAGTTCTGCGGCCGTGTGCAGGTTTAGTTTCCGCTTGATCGCCTGCCGATGCGCTTCCACCGTATGGGGGCTGCGGTGCAAACGATGGGCGATTTGCCGGGTGGAAACGCCCTGGCCGATAAGCCGAAACACCTCCAACTCGCACGCCGAGAGCGACTCGACCCCCCAGGGCTTCAGGCGTCTTGCCCTGGCCGCTTGCCCCAGCAATTGCTGAGACATCGCTTCGCTAAGGTCAGACCTCCCGACATAGCCCCTTCATGATATGACAGGTTCCGGGGTCTGAACAGCCAGGCGAAGGCGAAGGTGGGTGCCGGGGAAGGGGACGGCAAGGGCATCGAGCTGCTCGCATAAAG
>PWXP01000168.1 GCA_003561895.1 Planctomycetaceae bacterium
CAAAGACGGGCCGGGCCCCCAGCCGCGTGATCGCGCTGGCGGTGGCAAAAAAGGTAAAGCTGGGCACGATCACCTCGTCGCCCGGCCCGACGTCGAACGTCATCAGTGCCAGCAGCAGGGCATCGCTGCCCGACGCGCAGCCGACGGCGTGCTCCACGCGACAATAGTTGGCAAGGCCTTTTTCCAGCTCGGCCACTTCCGGCCCGAGCACGAACTGCCCCGTTTCACATACGCGGGCCAGGGCGGCCACGATTTGGCGGCCCAGCGCGCCCGACTGCCGTCCGAGGTCCAGAATGGGAACGCCGGGGAAAGTGCCACTTGCAGGCTGGTTGTTTGCGGTCATCCGTAACCCTCACCAAGTTTCTCGTTGTCGATACGACGCACAGCGGACGTTCGGCGAAGCCGCGAGAGAAGCTTCACTCGGCAGTTCCGTCGGCCTTGGAAAACTGGGCGGATATGTAGTCTTTTCCGGCGTCCGGGTCAAGATCGGATTCGGGTGATTACGCCGCCTTCGCCTTCCGGCGCCGTTTCCGGGTGTCCTTCCAGCGCCGGTGCAGCCACCAATACTGGTCCGGGGCGCGGCGGATGGCCTCCTCCAACCGTGACGTGTACCATTGGGTCAAGTCGCGGATGGTGCCGACGTCTGCGCCGGTGTCGCGCGGGTCGATCCAGGCCGGAACGTCGACTTCGAACCGCATCGGCCGGCCCAGGCGGGGGGCGGCCGCGATGGCCACCGGCGCGTCGTGCTCCAGGGCCAGTAGGGCAATCGCCTTGTGCGCCGAGGCCGGCCGGCCGAAAAACTCGACCCAGCAGCCCTTCTCGCCCGCATATTGGTCGGCCAGGAACGCCATGGCTTCGCCGTGTCCGAGCACTTCGACAATCTGATCGTAGCCGCCGTTTTTCGGCACGATTCGAGCCCCCGTGCCACTCCGGAAGCGGTTGACGAAGCGGTCGAGGTAGGGGTTGTCGAGCGTGCGGGCGACGGTGTACGTGGGGAATCCGAGGATGCCCAACACGTATCCCGCCACCTCGAAATTGCCGAAATGGGCCGTGATGATCAGCGTAGGCCGATCGCTCAACAGCAGCCGGACCATGGCGTCGGAGTTGCGCAGGGAAACGAAGTGGCGCCAGTTCGTTTCGTGGACCTTTCGCGGTGTTTGCGCCACCTCGATGACGAGCAGAAACAGATGAACCCACATCCTGTGGGCAAGCAACCGCCTAGATCGGGCGGAAAGATGGGGGAAGGCATGGGCCAAATTGTCGTCGACCACGGCGGCGCGAACGCGCAGGACGTTCGCAAACAGCCATGCGACGCCTCGCGCCAGCCGGGCCGCCGTTTCGACCCGCATCGCCTGCACGAAACAGATCGCCAAGCGGACCACAAAATAGACGAGAAGGTCGGTCAACCGCTGCATTGTCATGGGATTTCGCGGGGACTGCCGGTGCCGGGGATATCCACGCCGCGCCGGACGCGCAATTTCCGGCTGCGGCGGATATAAGTCGTGTATCGTCGTAGGCTCCTGACCACCGGTGCGGGCCGGGCAAGCCGGCCGGTGGCGGAGCGGTGCAATTTTCGCCGAAATGCCCGGCTGCCGGAAGAGCAATTTGGCGAAGAGCAATTTGGCGGCTTGACTGCGCAGCCCCATCCGGTCACACTGAAAGAGGTGAATAGACCGTCTTGCGAATTGGACTGGCCATGCCCTCCCACACCCGGAACCCCTCCAACGCCCAACAGCGGCCGATCCCTCGAAACACGTACCGGCCCGACCACGGTCGAATTACCTCGACGAAATGGCTGGCCGGCCTTCTGGCGGCCGCCGTGCTGTTCAGCCTGGCGCCGGTGGTGTACCACGTGCAGGTGAATCTGCAGACGGCGCCGGGATGGGCGCGGGCGGTCGTGCTGTTGGCGGCCGTTCAGGCGGTGTACCTAGGCTGGATGCTCAGCGCGCCGGATTGGTCGACGGCTTGGGTGGTAATGTTGGTCTTTGCCGGCGTCTCGGCCCTGTATGCCGTAGCCACGGCCATGGCCATCGCCACACCGCCGGACCGGGCTATGCCGCTGGGCCTGGGCGAGGTGCGATACTCGGCCCGGGCATGGTGCGGGGCCGTGCTGGCCGTGATGTCGTTGTGCACGTACCTGGTCGGCCGGTTCAGTACGCGGTGGCGCCGCTCGTTCGAGTACGAGAAGGCCGGGCGCGAGTCGGTGCTGCGGTAACGGCGGCCGGGGCGTGCTGGCAATGCCAGCTTCGCGACGGACGGGGTTGGCCGGACTGCAGGGTTGGCCGGACTGCAGGGTTGGCCGGACTGCAGGGTTGGCCGGACTGCAGGGTTGGCCGGACTGCTCTTGTCCTGCGGCCCCGCTTTCGGTACATTTCGACGTGTTCCTACCCCCGGCCCTCTGTCCAGGGCAGTCGCCGAATCGGCGCCCCCCACGGAAAGGGTAAGCGTTCACGGGTCGGAAATCGTCCCGGTGCTCGGCCGCGGCAGGAAATTAGCCGCAACGCGCTAGCGTCCGGTTGTTGTTTCAAGAAATTAGCCGCAACGCGCTAGCGTCCGGTTGTTGTTTCAAGCCAGCCAAACCGGGGGCTAGCGCCCTGCGGCTGATTTCCGACCCGTGAACGCTTACCGGAAAGGAATCCGGCACCATGACATCCACCCTTGGAAAGCTTGCCGCCCTGGTTGACGGCCGCGTGGTCGGCAACCCGGAGCTTCCCATCTACGGGGCGGCTCCGCTTGGCGATGCCCGGCCCGGCTACATCACCCTGATGGACGGCAGTGAACGCCATCGGCGGCCGCGGCCCTGCGCGGCCAGCGCCGCGGTTGTGCCTCCCGAGGTGCAGCCCGAGGGGGTTGCCGCCATTCAAGTGGAGCACGCCCACCACGCCTTCGCGGCCATCTTGCGGTTCTTCCGGCCGGTGAGGTCGAATCGGCAGTTCGGCATCAGCCCGCTGGCAGCGGTCAGCCCGAGTGCGCAGGTGGCCGACGGGGGGGAGATTCACCCCTACGCCACCATCGCCGAGGACGTGGTCATCGGCCGCGGCACGATCATCCACGCCGGGGTCCACGTGATGGCCGGCTCGCGCATCGGCGAAGACGTGACCATCTTCCCCAACGCCGTGCTGTACAACGAGACGGTGGTCGGGCCGCGCTGTATTATCCATGCCGGCGCCGTGCTCGGCGCCTACGGCTTCGGCTACGAGCACGCGGAGGGCCGACACACGCTCCTGGCCCAGTTGGGCAACGTCGTGATTGAAGCCGACGTCGAAATCGGGGCGGGAACAACCGTCGATCGGGGCACGTACGGGCCGACGCGGATCGGGGAAGGAACAAAAGTTGACAACCTCGTTATGATCGCCCACAACTGCTCGATCGGGCGCCATAACATGCTGTGCTCGCAGGTGGGCATCGCCGGCAGCACCACCACCGGCGACCACGTAGTGATGGCCGGGCAGGTGGGCGTGCGCGACCACGTTCACATCGGGCATGCCGCCGTCCTCGGCGCGATGGCCGGGGTGAGCAACGACGTGGCCGACGGCCAGCGAGTGATCGGCATTCCCGCCACGCCGGAACGCGAGCAGAAGGTCAAGCAGGCGGCCCTGTCGAAACTGCCCGAGATGCGGCGCCAACTGAAACTGCTGCAGCGGACGGTCGATCGGCTGGTCGAAGAGCTTGCCGCCAGTCAAAACGGCTCGCCGG
>PWXP01000099.1 GCA_003561895.1 Planctomycetaceae bacterium
CAATCGGCCCAGCACGCCGTGTTCCTCGACTGGCTGCGACGGGTTCGGTGATGCGTTCCTATCACTCTCACCGACGAGGCACGGCCACCGGCTGTATCGGCCTGGGGTTTGCCTGGCAAATCGGCGCCCGAGCCTGGCGGCTGGGAAAAGGCAGGTCAGGTGCCCGCCGGCTACGAACCTATGGAGTTGGTCCATGAAAAGCCACCTTCTTGTTTTGCTTTTGGTCACGATCAGCGGGCTACTGACCCAAGCCGGCGAGGCCGGGAAGGGATCATTGCCTCCTGTGGATGAGTGGGAGATACTTCGGTTTTCTAGGTGGTACAACGGCCGCGGGAAGATGGTGACCGACCACATTATCCGGCTGGCTCGCGACACGACCGCAGACGCTGCTGCCGTGCGTGAAACGGTGCGAACGCCCGAGGACTGGGAACGGCGCCGTCCCGCGATCGCGGAAGGCCTCTTGGACGTGCTCGGCGGTCTGCCGCCGGCAACGCCGCTGGACGCGGAAGTGACGGGCGGGTTCGAGCGAGAGCACTACCGCGTCGAGAACGTGGTGTATGAGCAACTGCCGGGCTTCGCCGTTTCAGCCAACCTGTACATTCCGAAGAACCGCTCATCGCCGGCGCCGGCGATCATCGCTCCTTGCGGGCACAGTGGGCGGGAGAGAGAGCCTTACCAGGCTCTGGGCATAAGTTTTGCAAGCAACGGTTACGTCACGCTGGTCGTCGACTCCCCCGACCGAGGCGAACGCGGAGCGGCCGGAAATTGTCATTTCCGCCACGGTGCCCTGACCTATCTGACCGGAGCGAACTCGCAGCGATACTTTTCGCTCGACGTGATCCGAGGCGTCGATTACCTGTCGACGCGCCCTGAGGTCGATCCCGATCGAATCGCTGCCACGGGCGTATCAGGAGGGGCGGTGTCGACGCTGCACGCTGCCGCACTGGACGACCGCATCAAGTGCGCCGTACCCGTTTGCGGCGTTATACCGCTCATCCAACTCATTGAGATCGAGTACACCACGTGCCCCGAACAATTGGTGCAGAACACGCTGGGGCGGAACATCGATGAAATGGAAGTGGCCGGTCTGATCGCCCCCCGGCCGCTCCTGTTGATGCAGGGTGAACGCGACACGCTATTCTACGTGCCCGATTTCTTGCGCGGCTCCCGGCAGATCGCTCATTATTATGAAGTGCTCGGCGCCCGTGACCGCATTCAATGGGAGACGTTCGACGCGCCCCATGGTTACAGCCCCGAGATGCGCCAAGCTGCCTTGGAATGGTTTGGGCGGTGGATCGGAGACGAGGAAACGACAGCCTCCGATCCGGAAACGATGCATTTCGCGACTCGGGACCAACTGGCCGCTCGTCCGAAGATCACAACGACGATTTTCTCCCAGAACGCGACAATCGCCCGGGACCTGCACCAGGGCCGCGGGAACGCCTCGGCTTCCAGCCCGGACGACATTCGCAGCGAGGCCAAGGAACTGCTGGGCCTCACGGCGCCTGTTTTGCCGCTCCGCGTTCACGGCATGGGCGAGATAGCGGGCGAGGAGTTCAACGTGATCAAGCATGTTCTGCTCACCGACGATGACATCGCGGTTCCCATGTGGATATTGCGACCCGCCGGTGATGGGCCTTTCCCCACGGTTGTCTTCGTTAGCGAAAGCGGGGCGGCCGCGCGCATGCAGCCCGGCGGAGTATTGAGGCAACTGGCCCGATCCGGCGTGCTTGTCGCTCTTGCCGACGTGCGCGGAACGGGAGAAACGGCCATGTCGCCGACGCGTTGGGATCACCATAGCTGGTGCGACGTGCAGCGGTTCGCTTCCTACGCCAGTTTCGTCGTCAGCCGGCCCCTGGTGGGCATGCGGGTCCATGATACTTTATGCGTGCTCGACGTGGTGGCGAATCTCGACGAGGTCGACAGCGATCAACTCACCCTGTGGGGCGGAGGCGAGGGCGGCGTGTGGGCGCAGTACGCGGCGATGCTCGATTCGCGGTGCAATTCGGTCATCGTCGAAAACGCGCCCGTCAGCTACCTGGACATCGCGACCGATTTGAAATACACCTGGAGTGTAGCGGTGTTTATCCCCCACGTGCTTCGCTATCACGATCTTCCCGAGGTTAGTGCTGCGCTTCAACGCCCGGTGCTGTATTTGAATCCGCGAAACGCCCGAAGGCAAACGGTAGAACCCGACATTTTCCGCGAGACATACCAGTCCGCTTTGGCCACTCAGCAGACGGATTTTACGATCGAGAAGGAAGTCGCGCCCTCTGCAATTGTGGAATGGGTACGGAGCCATCGAAAACCGGATTGACCGGCAATTACCGCTTTACCGTGGTAGTCGGAGCCGCTGCCATCGACAAAGCGTGCCTGGCGTGGAAGAGCACAGAAACGGCACGCACCTTGGATAGTGCGCCGTGCACCAACTGGGACCGACGGCGAATACTGGACCTTGTACGGCTGCTACCCGCGGCAGGGCGGCTACGAATTGCGGCCCGGCTACGAGGGCGTGGCCTCCAGCGAGGACGGCCTGGTATGGGAACGGGTCAAGGACGAGCCGATCCTCTCGGTCCACGACCCGGACCGCGGCGAGTGGGAAAGAGACTGCATTTATCAACCCTGGCTGGTCGAGCATGACGGCCGGTTCTACAACTTCTACAACGCCGCCCGGGGATCCATCGAGCAGCTCGGCCTGGCCTTCTCCGACAACCTGCTCGACTGGAAGCGATACCCGGACAACCCGGTCATTCGCAACCGGCCCGGCGGGTACGACGAGCGGTTCGCGGCCGATGGAAAGGTGTTCCGCGACGGCGACCACTGGACGATGTTCTACTTCGGCGTGGGGCGCGGGGGTGCCCACGTGATGGTGGCCTTCTCGCGCGACTTGGAGCATTGGACGGCCCACCCCGAGCCGCTTTACAAAGCGGGCGGCCACCCGGCCGGCCTGGACCGACAATACGCCCACAAGATTTCGCTGGTGTATCGCCCTGAGAACGACACGTTCTACATGTTCTACTGCGCCACGGGCGTGAAAGGGCGAGGCATCGGCCTGATCACCAGCAAGCCACTGCCGGCCAATCCTTGATCCGGCGGTCCGGCACCCGATCGGCACAGGGCGACAATTCCGGCGCCGAAGTGAAAGAAAGGCGCGATTCCAGCGACCGGCCACTTGCCTTTTCGGGTCCCGCCGCTTAGAGTGGAAAGTGTCCTTCCCCCCCAATACCCACCGAGGAGCGATCCCATGCCCCAACGAGGTTCCACCGCCGGCTTGATGTTCATTGCTGCACTGATTGTTTTTGCCCGAGGATCGCAGGAACGGGCCTGGAGCAACGAAAGGGCGGCGCTGCCGTGGCCGGGTGAAGCGGTGGAAGGGTACTTCGCCGGGCGGGCCTGCTACGGCGAATTGGTGGGGGCGCTGGCGGCCGACGGATCCGCCGCGGCCCAGCAAGCCCGGGAACTGGCCGCCCGGCACGAGCACGACCGCCTCGTACTCGAGGCCGTTGCCGAGTGGATCGACCACGATTTCGTGCCCAACAGCGAACTCCGCCCGCTGGCCGCCACTTCGCAGCAGGCCGGGCAGACGTGGCGATACACGCTCGAGGAGCCCGCCGACGGCTGGTTCGCCGAGGACTTCGACGATTCCCGTTGGCAGGAAGGGCGAGGCGGGTTCGGCACGCGGGGCACGCCCGG
>PWXP01000462.1 GCA_003561895.1 Planctomycetaceae bacterium
TACTGTACACTTCTTGCAGCCGACTGCTAAGGCGATCGGGCATAAGGTCATGGAATCCTCCTTCGTATACTGCTTCTGGCGGATCGAACAGCAAGGCGATTTATGGGCGCCATCATGCGCGAGCCCAATCGATGGGTCGCAATTCCTGTGCCATTGCCCCCAGTTCCCCCGAAACGTCGCGAGATCTTTCGGCTTTGCTCCCCTGGAATGGAGCCGTCGTGTCTGCGGTCGCGGTGGCGCTCGCCGTTAGCGGGTCGATGGTTCCTCAAGTTCCTCAGTCGCCGTTGCCGGCGCCTGAATCGGCTTCCCGCCCGACCTTGCCCCCCTCGACCGTCTGGTTGGTGGACTGTTCCATCAGCCGCAGGTGACGACAGCGGCCGACAAGAACAAAAAAAGCCGACGTGGCGGAACACCCAAAGGTGCTCCACCACGTCGGCCTACTCTTCAACGAGCCCCCCCGCACGGTGCGGACTTGCTCTCCATCTAGTCGTCCGACAGTTCC
This sequence comes from Planctomycetaceae bacterium, assembly GCA_003561895.1. Lineage (GTDB taxonomy): Bacteria > Planctomycetota > Planctomycetia > Pirellulales > Thermoguttaceae > PWXP01. The sequence continues at coordinate 503 of PWXP01000462.1, forward strand.
GTTGAACAGGGGCCGATCCGCCGGACCGGACCCTTCCAGACCTAAATTGTACGCCGCAGCGTTGGAAAGGCAAGAGGGGCTTTTCAATTGCCCGAATCCGTCACCCCACCAGGAGCACCACCAGCCGCTTCGGTCCGTGGACGCCCAGGATGAGGATCTTCTCGATGTCGGCCGTGCGGCTCGGGCCGGTAATGATAACTACCTCGCCGCGGAGCCCGGGCTGGGCCAACTTCCCGGCAATCTCCTCCCATGCGGCCGGCAGGTGCTCGCGGAGCATGTCGAGCGTAGCTACCACGACACACGTTTCAGGCAGGTAGCACGTCAGCCGTTCCGGCGCGGTCCGAGCGGTCACCACGCAACTGCCCGTATCGGCCAGCAGCCATTGAGCCTCGACCAGTCCGGCGGGCAGTTCGGCAATGGCCGCCGGCTGCACGTCCTCACCCACCCACGCGAGGCGTGCTCGATCGAGTTTCGCCGTAACCTGCGTGCATAACGGGCCGTCGACGGCGCCGATGGCCGGCCACTTGGAACCATCGGCCAGTTCGACCAGCTTCTGCGCTGCGGCGTCCACCGTGGGGCACCGGATCAGTTCGCCTTGGACGGCCTCGAGTTCGTTGGCGAACCGCAGCGCCAAGGCGGCGTGGTCGCTCGTTGCCCGAGGCCACACCTCGGGGGCGGGGGGGCGCTCCGGCTCAGGCCCCACGGATAGGCTGGAACGTATCGCTTGCAAAATGGTGTCGCGGCTGCTCATAGTGGTCTCGTTGGGGGACCGTTGACCGGTGCTCACCCTGAGCATAGCGACTTGCGATCCATTTCGCCAGGGCGGGACATGCAGCGAGTGGACATGCAGCGAGTTGGAGCACCGCGTTTGGGCAGATCTTTGGCCCGCTAAAGCCGGCTCTCCAACAGGGTGGGTTGCCGCTTCAAGTGGCAGGACGTTCCCGCGGCGCGGCTCACGGGCGCGTAACCGAAGAGCCCTTTTCACCCGCAGCGTGTATATCAGCGCAGCGGGCCGCGCAAAATGGCCGGGCTCAGCCGCCGCGCGGGCGCTCACCCCTTCCGCCTCCACCACGTGCGGAACGCCGGGCCGGGTACTTTGGGCAGGGCCCGGGCGCGGGTCCAGGCGCCAAGCTTGCCCGGGTGCCAGGGCAGGTAGGGCGCCAGGCGCACGCCCAGCCGCACCGCCGCCATGGCCGTCCGGTATCGCAGCGGGCCGCGCATCGCCCACGACCACAGCGTCCAGGTGAGCCGTTCCGTCCACGAGCGCATGGGCGACGGTTCGTTGACCGCCCGGTGGCGCAGGTGGACCAACTGGTGCGGAATGTCGATCTTTACGGGGCACACCTCGCCGCACGCGCCGCACAGCGACGAGGCGAACGGCAGCTTGCCCGCCTGGTCCAGGCCCACCAGGTGCGGCACGAGCACGGCGCCGATAGGCCCCGGGTACACCCAGCCGTACGCCCAACCGCCGGCGCGCCGGTACACGGGGCAGGCGTTCAGGCAGGCGCCGCAGCGGATGCAGTACAGCGCCATGTGAGCGGCCGAGTCCCGCAGCACTTGGCTCCGCCCGTTGTCGATGATCACCACGTACAGCTTCCGCCCCGGCGCGGCCCCCTGGATGAAGTGCGTGTAGGTGGTCAGCTTCTGCCCCGTGCCGCTGCGGCCCAGCAGGTTTAGGAACACCGGCAGGTGCTCAATACGGGGAAGCAGTTTCTCGATGCCCATCAGGGCCACGTGAACCGGCGGGGTGGAGCAGCTCAGGCCGCTGTTGCCCTCGTTTTCGACGATCACCAGCGTGCCCGTGTCGGCCAGGCCGAAGTTGACGCCCGACATGCCCATCTCGGCCTTCAGGTACTCGTTGCGCAGGTGGCGGCGGGCGACGTGCGTGAGGTGCTGGTGCTCGGCGCTAAAGGGCTCGCCAAGCTTCTCGGCGAACAGGCGGCCGACGTCTTCGGCGGAAAGGTGCAGGGCCGGCGTGACGATGTGCGTGGGCCGCTGGCCGGCAAGCTGCACGATGTACTCGCCCAGGTCGGTTTCCACGGCGCGGATGCCCGCCGCCTCGAAGTGATGGTTCAGCTCCATCTCTTCGCTGACCATCGACTTGCCCTTTACCACGCTGGTCACCCCGTTCCGCCGGGCGATGTCGATCACGTGCCGGTTGGCCTCCTCGGCGTCGGCCGCCCAAAGGACTTCGACGCCCCGGGCGGTCAGGTTCCGCTCGAACTCGACCAGCAGCTTGTCGAGGTTCCGGACCGTGTAGGCCTTGATGGCGTTGGCCGCCCGGCGCCACTCCTGGAACTGCGGCACCTCGGCCGTTACCGCCCGGTTGTGCTTGCTCGACCGCTCGGTCGACTCGCCCAGCGAGCGGGACCCCGCCGGCTCGTACAGGCCCTTGTTGAGCGATTTCAGAAACGGCGCGCCGTGGAAAACGGGTTCGTCAGGCATGATGGTTCAGCAGTTCGGCAAGGTGCATGGTGCGAATGTGTTTCATGGCCGGATCGCGCGCGATGATGCCGCCGAAGTGCATCAGGCAGCTTACGTCGGGCGAGGCGACCACCTCGGCCCCGCTGCGCAGCACGTTCTCGGCCTTCGTCCGGCCCATGGCGATGGACGTGCCGGGCATCTTCACGCTGAACGTGCCGCCGAATCCGCAGCACTCGTCGGCGTTCGGCAGGTCGACGTACTCCAACTCGCGCACGCTTTGCAGCAGCCGCAGCGGCTGGTCGCTCAGCCCCAACTCGCGCAGCCCGTGGCAGCCCACGTGCAGCGCCACCTTGTGCGGGAAGCAGGCGCCGGTATCGGTCACGCCCAGGATGTCGACCAGGAACTCGCTCAGTTCAAACACGCGCCGGCCCACGTCGACCACCTGTTCGTCCGGATCGACGTGCCCGAAAAACACCCGGCACATGGCCGTGCAGGAGCCCGAGGGGCAGACGATCCAGCGATGGTCGGCGAAGGTACGGGCGAAATGGCGGATCACCCCGCGGGCCTCGTCCCAGTAGCCCGAGTTGAACGCCGGCTGCCCGCAGCAGGTCTGCTTTTCGGGGAACACCACCGGGCAGCCGTGACGGCGGAGCAGGTCGGCCGTGGCCGTGCCGATTTGGGGGTAGAACTGGTCGATATAGCAGGGGATGAACAGGGCGACCGGCTCGCCAGGCTGGTAGGGTGGGCTGTCGCGGCGGGGGGCGATTTCTCCGGGTGTGCTCATTCACAAACCTTCGTGGGGAGGTTTTTGCGGGTACGCGGCTTCCGGGGGCCGATTGTGGTGGAAAGTCCCAGCAGCCCCTCTTATACCCGACACTCTTACAGCACGGAAGGTGCCGGTCGGAATCGGGGAAGCGTATCTACCCATTGGGGGCACAAGTGGCAAGCAAGCCGCACCACCGTAAAATGCACATGGACTGTTGAACTAATCCGCTGCGCGGCAGCCCGATCAGGTAATATCCGCCGTCGGTGGCCGGTCTCAGCACCACGTCGGCGGCGGCGAGGCGCTCGAACGCGTCGCGCAGCAGCCGCGGCGTAATGCCCGGGCAGTCGGCGCCGATGACGACCACGCGGGCGGCGCCGTCGTGGAAGGCGTCGGCCAGCGCCCGCTGCATGCGGCGGCCGAGGTCGCCGGGGCCTTGCGGGCGGTAGGCCACGTCGTTGCCGAAGCAGTGGCCCATCCGCTCGGCGTTGCCGCCCTCGAAGCGGACCTCGACCGGCGTAGGGTTTGCCTGCTGAAACTCGCGTGCGCGTGCGAGGGTGTGCCGGGTCAGGTCGCGTTGCAGCCGCGCAGCCCCCGCCGGTCCCAGCGCCGGGATGAGCCGCGTTTTCGTCGTTCCCGGCTCAGGATACCGGGTGAAGATGACCAACCGATTTGTGTTCATGCGGCAATGTGCCGGAGACCGGCACCGTTGCTGTGCGGCGTTTGCAGAGCCTTTCCACCAAGAGATACCTGCTTTCCCCTTTGGCGCGGGTTCGGAGAACCTGCCCATGGTAAGTATAGTGAACTACGCCGGCAGGGTAAAGCGGGCAGTGGAAATCTGGAGTGGAGGCTGCTTCGAAGGGAATGGTGTAAGAAGTCGCTCGGCACGCTGTCAACCTTGTGGCAGTCGATGCTTCTCTGCAACCTGCAAACGCCGAAACGGCGTGGAACTCGAGCGGCTTACCGGCCGCCTCAACTGGCCGATCCTGCTTCGCTCCGAGGCCTTCGCCGATGCGAGGTCCGAGCTGGAGCTGCTCTTCGATCAGCGAGCATACATACAGTAAGAACGCGCGGGCGGGTGTGCCGTCATCGCCGGGCCGCTCAGAACGTCAGCACGTGGTAGCCGCTCGTGAGCATGTCGGTCAGCGGGCGGCCCATCGGCTTCACCTCGATGTCCAGGCCGCGCAGCGTGTCGGTCACACCGTATCTGGAAAGCTGCACGTTGGCCCGATATGGCGGGCACAGCCCGCCCTACTCGTTCGTGGACGGGACTTCGCTGCAGCACGAACCGTACGCAAAGCACGAGTAGCAGCGGTGATGCTTCAGCCGAATGCGAACGTCAAGGCTTTCCCGGAGCGTATCGCCCAGGTCGAACTGGGCGTCGTCGTCGACCAGGGTGCAGGCGTATACGCCGCACCGGCCGTTTTGCTTCACAATCATCCGGCTGTAGGCACACATGTACCCGGCGCGCTGCGCTGCGCTGGTGTACGAGGTCATGCACCTTTCCGTAACGTTGGGAACGTGGGCCATCGCACCGGGCAGCAGGAAGTCGGGGAACTTCACCACCGGCAGGTCCGGCGGAAGGCCCGCCTCGAGGAAGAAGGGCTCGTAACGCCGGTCGACTGCCTCGCTGTCTTCGTCGGGCTCCATGAGCCGGGCAATGGAAACGGCGAAGCCCTCCGCGTGGAGCAGGCCCAGGGTCCGCAAGGCCAGGCGGAAATTGCCCTTCCCGCGCGACTCGTCGTGCCTGGCCGGGTCGGGATGGTCGAGGCTCACGCGAAAGGCCGGCGGGTAGGGTCTCTCCTTGAACTCGACGATTCGCGGCAGCCGGTTCCGTAGCGGTTGAGAACCGTTCGTCAGCACGAAGCACGGCCGATGCTCCAGGGCGAGGTCGAGAATATCGAGAAACGACGGGTTCACGAACGGCTCGCCGCCGGTGAACGAGAACTTCTCGACGCCTAATTCGATTGCTTCCGCCACGAAGGGCCGAACGTCGCCGGGCGTGAGGAACTCGATCCGGTTATCGCCGGGCTTCGATCCCTCGAAGCAGGACGGGCACGCCAGATTGCAGTTCGTACCGGTGTGGAACCACAATTCGCGGAGCGCATCGCTTTCGATATACCCGCGCGGCTGCCCCTCGGGGGTGAACAGCCAGCCTGGGTCGTTGCTCTTTTCACGCATGGAAGAAGACCTCCCGGTGGATACGCAGACTCAACTTGAGCACGCAGTTCGACACGACGCAATCGACCGACGCGTCGGGAATCATCGGGCTCTCGCGGCGCAGTCGCTGTTCGAGTTGCCGAAGGTCGAGCCAGTCCTGCGGGCTATCGAGGGCAAGGCCCCGTGCTTGTTCGGCAAGCTGCTCCAGGTCGAGGGCCAGGTCCTGGATCAGCCCATAGCGGAACTCGACGTTCGCATGGCCGATCCGCCCGGCCACCGCTTCCCGGTAGCGGCGGGCCAGGGCGAGCATTTCCTGGTTGCAGTCGACGCCGATCACGCGGCCGGCCGGCCCCACCACCTGGGAAAGGATGTAGCAGATCTTGCCGCCGCCGGAGCCGAGGTCCAGGACGGTCTCGCCCTCGCGAACGTACTGCGACGGGTCGCCGCAACCGTAATCGCGCTGGAGGATTTCCTCCGGGATGGCCTCGAGATATTCCCGGCGGTACTGGACGGGGCAACACAGGGCCGGTTCCTGCGCGCCCGCGGCGGCGGCGTAACGTTGTGCCACGGCCGCCTCGCGGTCGGTGGGGGCGGGGGACGTTGTTGGTGTCATGGGTATGGCACGCTCCTTTGTGATTTTTGCTGGAACGCCTAATCAGCGGGTTCACGCTTGGGGTGGAGCAGCTTGGCAATCCGGTGTCGCCTATCGGGTCCATGCGAGCCATTTCTGGAACAGCAATTTGACAAACGGCGTCAGCCGCGAACGGTTGTACTGGTCGCCTACTTTGCGAACTGCCTCGGCCTGCGTCGGGTAGGGGTAGATGACGTCGGCCATCTTCTTCAGCCCGAAGCCGAGGGTCATGGCCTGGGTGATTTGCGAAATCATATTGCCGGCGTCCGCCGCGACGATGGTCGCGCCCGCGATCTTGTCCGTTCCCTTCTTAACGTGAACGCGGACGAACCCCTCGGTTTCGCCGTCGAGGATCGCGCGGTCCACACCGTCGAGCGGCTGCGTGTACGTGTCGATGGCGATGCCCTGCTTTTCCGCTTCGCTCGGGTAAAGCCCGACGTGTGCGATCTCGGGTTCCGTGTACGTACACCAGGGAATGACCAGCGAATCGGCCTTCGCCCGGCCGAGGAAAAGGGCGTTGCGCAGGACGCTGCGGGCCATGAAGTCGGCCGCGTGGGTGAACTTGTAGCGGGAGCAGATATCGCCCGCGGCGAAAATGCGCCGGTTCGTGGTGCGAAACTTGCCGTCGACTTCAACGCCCTGTTTGCGGTCGTACTCGACGCCGGCGGCTTCCAGGTTCAGCCCCTCGACGTTGGGCGCGCGGCCGACGGCCACCAGCAGCTTGTCGACCGGCTCGTCGTAGCTCTTTTCGTGCGACTGAAGGTACAGGCGGATGTGTTCCCCGTCTTTGCGAACCTTTGTCTCCCGCCCGCAGCACAACAGATGCACGCCGTCGCGCAGCAGGGAGTTCTTCACAATTTCGGACGCTTCAGGGTCTTCGCGGGGCAGGATGCCGTGACTCGCTTCGACCAGAAACACCTCGGAGCCCAGCCGGGCGAAGGTCTGGCCCAGTTCGACCCCGATCGGACCGGCGCCGATGACGCCGATTCGCTTCGGCAGTTCCGTGAGCGAGAAGATCGTTTCGTTGGTCAGGTACTCGACTTCGTTGAGCCCGGGAATGGGTGGGGCCGCCGCGCGGGCGCCGGTGGCGACGACGGCCTTGCTGAAGCGTAGGGTTTGGCCGCCGACTTCGAGGCGGTCGGGTCCGGTGAACCGGCCTTCGCCCAGGAAGACGTCCACACCCAGTTCGCGGAACCGGGCGGCCGAGTCGTGCCGGCTGATGCCCGCCCGCAATTTGCGCATCCGCTCCATTGCGGCGGGGAAGTCGAGGGCGGCGCCGGGCGGCACGCGCACCCCGAACGCGCCTGCGTCGCGCACCGACGCGGCGGCCCGCGCTGAACGGATGATGCCCTTCGAGGGCACGCATCCGTAGTTGAGGCAGTCGCCGCCCATCAAGTGCCGCTCGACCAGGGCCACGCGTGCCCCCAGCCCCGCCGCTCCCGCCGCGGCCACCAGTCCGGCCGTCCCGGCCCCGATCACCACTAGGTTGTACCGCGAGGCCGGTTCCGGGTTGGTCCAATCGGGCGGATGAACGTGCTCTACGAGGGTCGTGTTGTGGTCGTCGTTGGGCAGGACTCTCTCGGAAAGTCCGTCAGGCATCGGTTTCTCCGGTAACACGTCGGATGGAAGTCGCATTCAAAATGCGCGGGCGAGCCGCGCCTCACTCCGCCGGAAGGGCCTCCTGGTCGTTCAGTGCCCAGCTATATTCCAGCCAGCGCACGGTCGGACGGATGCCGGCCTCCAGGTCCGCCGCCAAGGTGTCGTTGTACTGCGCGGCGTACTGGAGAATATCCGGCTTCACCTGCTCGAAGTCGCCGCGATACCACTGGTACAGCGGCGTCAGGTGCAATACGCCGTTCTCACGGTCGTATTGGAACCAGCGCGTGCCGTCTTCATGCACGATCCTCGCCTGGTCGCGCAACTGCTCCTCGAGCCGCTCGCCGGTGTACACTTCCGTCCGAAGCGGCGGGCAGCCGATCGCGGCGCACACGGCGGCGAAGTGATAGTCGGGCTCGATGAAGTGCTCGCGGATTTGGACGTGCTCGATCTGATCCAGGCTCCAGACGTTGCCGCCGATGTTCCACCGCTCGGCCTCCCAGCGTTGAGCGCTGGGGATGTCGCGGATGCCCTCGATGCCCGGCTTGTCGAGCCAGTCGATCATCAACTCCAAGGTGAAACTGTTATAGGCGTTCAGCAGCAGGGCCAGCTTTTCGTCCCGGTCCAGCTCGCTCCACGGCACGTCGGCCAGCGACGCGTGGTAGGCCAGCAGATCGTCCGGGTTCGCGGCCAGGCCGGCGTAATCGACCCCGCCGGCCTCGTTGACGAACCGGTCCAGCACGTTCTGGAAGCGGCTGTGATCGATCGTGGGACCGTCGGGGCGTTCTTCGTACTCCTCGGCCATCGTCACCGCCGGCGGGCCAAACCAGCCGGTGAGCCACTGCGGCTGCACCAGGGCGAGGACGGCCCCGATCAGAACCAAAAGCGCCAGGACGGCGCTGAGTCCAGCACCGACCCAGGGAGTGCGTGTCGTGGCGGGTTGTGCTTGTTCCATGGCAGATTCCTTGTCTTCTTCGGCGGGCGCGACGTCGGTTTGGGCGGCGATGGCCCGCCAGGCGAGTCGGGTAATGTAAACGGTCACGGCGACCGTGGCGATCAGCCCCCCGGCCAGCAGCGTCCAATAGCCCCAGCCGCGTTCCACCTCGCCGGCGGCCGCGGCCTCGATGCTCACCCGGCCGGCGTAGCCGAGGTACACGTACAGGAAGATGCCCGGCAGCATGGCCACCGCCGTGGCGCCCACGCACGCCCAGAAGCGGATGCCCGTCAGGCCGTACAGGTAGTTCTGCACGTTGAAAGGCATGGCCGGGGAAAGGCGGAGCATGGCCACGATCTTCCAGCCGCCCTCGGCCACGGCGCGGTCGACGGCCTTGAACTTCGGGAAGCCGGCCAGCCTTTTCTCGACCGCATCGCGGGCCAGATACCGCGCGATCAGAAACGCGACGGCCGCGCCGAGGTTCGCCCCCAGCCAGACGGCAACCGTACCCCACCACAGGCCGAACAGGGCCCCGGCCACAATCGAAAACGGTGCCGCCGGGATCATCAACACCGTAACGAGCAGGTAGATGGCGGCATACACCAGCGGCCCGACCGGGCCGAGCCCTTCCACCCAGTCGACCGCGAAGCGAACGCCCCGCTCCACCGGCAGCGTTGTTGCGATCACCACAAGTCCGGTCACGATCAACGCGATCGACACCAGCTTCACCCATTCGGCGATACGGCGTGTATTTGGCATAGGATTCACGAAGAAAGCTCGGGTTTATGGAAAGCGCCCATCGCGTGCGACGGCGTGTCGCCCTGGTGCGACATTCTGTCGCGGTCGTAGCGGACGGTACCGAAACGCCGTCCGACCTACGCCTCGGCCGCAGCGGGGACGTCCAGCGGGGTTTCGTGGATGTGATTGAAGTAGTTCGACAGCGTCTTCTGGGCGAGGATCGTCACCACTTCCGCGACGTGCTCGTCGGTATAGCCGGCGCGGCGAAAGGCGTCGAGGTCCTCGTCGTCGACGAAGCCCTTGGTTTCGAGCACGCGGCCGGTGAAACGCACCAGGGCCGCATGGTTCGGCTCGGTGGCTTCCCCCCGACGCACCCGGAGCGTTTCCTCCCCCGGCAGGCCCTTCATCTGCGCGGTCATGCTGTGGGCGCCCACGCAGTACTCGCAGCCGTTCAGTTCGCTCGCCCTGAGCCGGACGATGTCTTGCTCGACGGGGCTCAGCTTTCCGCCGGCAATGAGCTTCTCGAGGGTCATGTACGCTTCCAACGCCAGCGGGGCGTTGGCGAGCCCCTTGAACAAATTGAAGACGTTTCCGAATTCCTTCTGTGAGGCCTCGTAAAGTTCTTTGACTTTCCCCGTGGCGGCTTCCGTTTCGATGATCTTCAATCTGACGGTATCCTGGTCAAGGTCCAAGGAGAAAATCATGCGCCCGTGGCGGCTTCCGTTTCGATGATCTTCAATCTGGGCATGGTTCGTCTCCCGGTTATGATGGATCGTTCAATTGCTCTCCAAGGGTGGGGCAAGTTTCATGCCAATGCTTTGCACGGCTGTACGTTGGGGGGCCCAGTTTTGTCAGGGCCTCTGAATCCATGACGTCCCCCCAAGCCCAACCAGTGGGAGCCGTGGTGTTGTACTCCGATCAGCCCGTGCCGGCCGGTGCGGCGCCGTCGGTCAGCCACGTTCGACCGCGGCGGCGGAGCAGGTCTGCCGCTTTGGAGGGCCCCCAGGTTCCCGGCGCGTAGGTCAGCAGTCTCGCTTCCTCCCGGTCGCGGCTCGATTCCAACAGCGGAGTGACAGCTTTCCACGCCTCCTCAATCGCGTCGGATCTCCAAAACAAGGCAGGATCGCCGCGCAGGCACTCCAGCAGGACGCGCTCGTAGGCCTCCGGCAATGCCTTGCCCAACGAGGCATAGCGGAAGTCGAGATGGGTTGGCGTAACGCGGTCCTCGTAGCCGGGAACCTTGGTTGCGAACCGGAGCCGCACGCCTTCATCCGGCTGGATCCGGATGACCAGCGCGTTGGGCGGGACCGCGCACGGTTCCGGACCCCCGAGGACGCACGCCGGAACTTCTTTGAAGCAGACCACAACCTCCGTGACCTTTGCCGCCAGGCGTTTGCCGGCACGCAGGAAAAAAGGGACCCCCTGCCACCGCCAGTTGTCGATGTTCAGCCGGACCGCCGCAAAGGTGGGGGTTGTCGAATCGTCCGCCACGTCGGGCTCTTCCAGGTACCCGTCGTACTGGCCGAGAACGAAGTCTTCGTCACGGAGGGAAGAGAGCGAACGGAAGACGTCCACCTTGCGATCCCGAACCGACTCGGCGCGACCCGCCACCGGCGGTTCCATTGCCACCAGCGCGAGCACCTGCAAGACGTGGTTTTGCAGCATATCCCGGACCACGCCCGCGCTGTCGTAGTAACCCCCACGCCCTTCGAGCCCGATGTCTTCGGCCGCCGTGATCTGCACGTTATCGATGTAGTGCCGGTTCCAGAGCGGCTCCAAAATGAGATTGCCGAACCGGAGGACCAGCAGGTTTTGCACCGTATCCTTCGCCAGGTAATGGTCGATGCGATAGACCTGCGATTCCGCGAACAACCGGCCCAGTCGTTCGTTGAGCCGGCGAGCGTCGTCGAGTCCCAGCCCGAACGGCTTCTCGAAGAGCAGCCGGGGCGAGCCTTCGGCCGGAAAGTCGCTACCCATATCGAGTCGTCTCATCTGGTCGAGCAGGGTTTCGCTTACTTGCGGCGGCACCGCCAGGTAATAGAGCAGACAGCCGCAGCCGCCCGGGTCGCCGACGTTCTCGACGCGGTCCTTCAAGGCCCGAAGCGAATCAAGGTCATCATAACGGCCCTCTTGGTAGTGCAGTCGCCGGGTGAAGCGGTTCCACGCCTTTTCATCGGGCGACAGATGGGCGTACTGCCGGAGGGCCTCCTCCGCCCGGCCGCGGAACTGCTCGTCGGTCATGGGCGTGCGGCCGAAGCCGATCACCTCGAAGTTCTTTGCGAAACGGTCCTGCTTCTCCAAGGCATAGAGGGCCGGAAACAGTTTGCGCCGGGCAAGGTCGCCCGAGGCGCCAAACACGACCATGGCGCCGGAAACCGCCTCCTGCCTCGCGTGGGTGGAACTGCTCATGTCTGGCAACTTTCATTGTCGGAGTGTGGGCACGGCCGGCGCACGCCCGCCGTCAGCCGAGCGTCCGGTCCAAATTGTATGCTGCGCTGATCAGGGCCAGGTGCGTGAAACCTTGCGGGAAGTTGCCCAGGGCCTCACCGCTGGAGCCGGTCTGTTCGGCATAGAGCCCCACGTGGTTCGCGTAGCCGAGCATCCGCTCGAAGAGCACTCGTGCTTCTTCCAACCGGCGCGGGTCATGGCGCCCTGCGCGCGTCAAGGCCTCGACCAACCAGAAGGAGCACATATTGAACGTCCCTTCACCGCCCTCCAACCCGTCGGGGCAGCGCCGGGGATCGAAGCGATACACCAACCCATCGGAAACCAGCCCACCCTCCTTGGGCGGACGGTTGATCGCACGGATGGTTTTCAACATTTTCGGGTCCGCCGGCGAGGCGAAGAACACCAGCGGCATGATGAGCGCCGCGCCGTCCAAACAGTCGCTTCCGTACGACTGCACGAAGGCCTGCCGCTGCCGGTTCCACCCTTGTTCGAACACTTCCTGGTAAATCGCGTTGCGCACTTTCCGCCACCGCGGCTCGTCGGCCGGCAACGAACGCTTTTCGGAAAGCCGCAGGCCGCGGTCGACCGCCACCCAGCACATGAGCTTGGAGTAGACGAAATGCTGCGGCTCGGCGCGGCTCTCCCAGATGCCGGCGTCCTGTCGCCGCCAGTTGTCGCACACCCAGTCGACCAACGAGCGGATATGGACCCAGGCGTCGTACGAAATCGGGGTGCCGTACTTGTTGAACAGGTACACCGAGTCGAGGAGTTCGCCGTAGATGTCCAACTGAAACGTTTCCGCGGCCCCGTTGCCGATCCGCACGGGCGGCGACTGCCGGTATCCTTCGAGATGCTCGAGCACCGTTTCCGTCAGGTCGGTTCGCCCGTCGATGCCGTAGAGCACCTGCAACGGGGCCTCCACGCTGGACTGACCGATTCGAGCCGTCAGCCATTCCATGAACGCGGCGGCCTCGTCGGTAAAGCCCAGCCGAAGCAGGCCGTACAGGGTAAAGGCGGCGTCTCGAATCCACGTGAAGCGATAGTCCCAGTTCCGCTCGCCTCCGATCTCGGTGGCCAGGCTGCAAGTCGGGGCGGCAACAATCGCTCCGGTCGGCTCGAACGTCAAGAGCTTCAGCACCAAGGCCGAGCGGTTCACCATGTCGCGCCAACGGCCGGAATAGGTCGACTGCGAGAGCCAGTTCCGCCAATACTGCACGGTGCTTTGGAAGAGCTGCTCGGCTTCGTCCCCGGAAACGGCCGGCCGGCAGGCTTCATCCGCCCCAAGCCCGCGCAACTGAAAGGTCGTCGACTGGCCCGCCTCCAGGGTGAACGCCGCCTCGGCGCCCCGGTCCGTCCTGTTCAGGGGCACGTCACTCTGCAGGGCCAGCCTCAGTTCTCCGCCTTTGAAGATGGCGCCGTTGCCGGTAATCGTCGTCTCCGGCGCGGCCCTGCCGTAATCGAAGGCCGGCTGGCACTCTAGCTGAAACCGGATCGAGCCCCGCGACACCCGAACGCGGCGGATCA
>PWXP01000425.1 GCA_003561895.1 Planctomycetaceae bacterium
ATGCACGAAGTCCAATAAGTGGCGTCGCAGCGCAGACAGGTAGTCGTCCTCGGAGTAATCCGTGGGCCGCAGGTCGTCATTCTGAAAGCAGCTAAACACCGTCAGTAAACCCGACACGAAGAGAAGTTTCCGAGACATTCTCAGCTTGATGTTCCGCAACGCCCACTTCTTGCCGGCCTGCTCCCAGTCCTTGTAAGCAAAGTCCACGCACATCGTCCGCCAGTATCGAACGATGTCGTTCAACAGAAACCTGGGAATTCGCGACTGCTCAGCCTCCCGAGAGTGAAAACTTGAGTCGCTGGAGACATAGCGACTGAGGATCTGCCGCAAAATACGTTCGAAGGCAGACACGTCGGTCGCCGGAGCTACGGCTGCTGCTTCCAGCAACAGGAGAACTCTTTGAGTAGTATTCCGATTGGTGTCGGCTTCTCCACCAATGTGATGCACGATGCTGTGGCTGAACGCCATCTTCCCAAAAACTCCCTCGCCTCCCGGCGGCTTCAGCGGCATGCCGTTGAACTCCAGCGTTTCCAGGGTTTGCTCCACTTCGCGGGCAACCCTTCGGTGATCCGCGTTTGCCTGGCCGTCAATCAGCAACGTCCAGTCCACGTCGCTGCCGCTTGTCCATTCTCGGCGTGCAAGCGAACCGAAGACGACAAGATCGTAGTCGTCCGACGTGAACTGACGACACCGTTCGTCGAGAAGCCTCCGCACCTCGATGGCGTCATGGGCGGCTTGCGCAATGGTGGGCCAGTTCTCACTGCTTCCGCGGCCAAGCTCAGCGACATAGTCGACCGTGGGGTCGATGGATCTGGTAGGCATTGACGGAGACCCTGCGATTGTCATTATAGGCAAGGATGCCAAGCGGGGCAAATCGAGCTTGACAGACGGGGGGGACACTCGACTACTGAAACCCCAACACCGTCAAGATACGGGAGAAACCAGGGCGCGTCAACGGAGGGCGGGAACGAGAGCGAGCTTATGGGCCTCTTGTAGTAGTGGCCAATCATCGCTCCACCGACGCGGGGTCGGTGGTGGCGTTGACGCTGCAACGCGTCATCGCCGCCCCTTGGTGTCAAACTTACTCCGCTGTTGACGATCGTCTCGGAGGATCCGCTGCATCGATCACGTATCGGCGTATTCGGGGAATCGTTCCACGGCAATATGGATGACGCGCATCAAGTCGCGGCCGCGGCCCGACTTCAACGTTGCCCAAACGGCGAAGTCGAATTGCGCCGGCGCGTACTGGGGGGCGGCGTGCGGCCAGGGGTATTCCGCGTTCGGGCCATCGCTCGCCAGGTCGGGAGCGAGGCGATCCAGATCGTGCGCAATGGGAAGGATCGCACGAATCCAGTTCTGGAAGTCGCTGAAACGACCGAACGAGAACAGGTTGGCAATTCGTTCCCGATCTCTGGAGCCGATATGGCCCAGAAACTTCAAGAACTGCCTGAGCCCGGCGTGGCTTCTCGCCGGTGGCTTACCGGAACGCCAGAAATACGCTTTGGCGATCTTTTCGGCAGCCATCTGAAGGTAGTGCAGGACGTGGCACTGTTCGACCCCCCGGCCACGGAGCAAGACAAAGGCCGCGTGGTCGGATTTGGCCTGTTGCCACCAGAGTTCTTGGTATGCATTCATCTCACAGGCTGACTTTACCGTCGAGCGACCAATTGCCGGGAAGGGGCAGTTGGCCGGCCTGAATGCGCTGCCATTGGTCGGGCGTGACGTCCAAAATGAACAGCGTGTGCTCCGTGTCCATCCCGCGGTCGATGCCGAAGTCGATCGGCTCCAGGGCTCGGTCGTTTCGTTCGCCGATGAGGTTGTTCACCTCCAGGAGGCGTATTTCGCGCTCTCCGGCGTTCTTGGGCAGGTAGTACACGGCCACCACGCCCGGATCCGTCTTCCGGTGTTCCTCGGCGTACCACCGAGCCGTGGATTGTGCGTCAAACTGTGTCGCAGGCATGGGGTCGCACCTTTCGTTTTTGTGACGCCGGCTCCAAGGCCGCATAGACCCATCCGTGCCGGATGACCCAGGGCAGGTCGCCGCGCTCGGCCGTTTCCTTCACGTCGCGAAGAAACTCGACGGAATAGCTCACCGGCGGTCCTGTTCGATCTCGCGGATGGCCTGGTCAAGCGGAATGGCTTCGTCCTGGGAGGCTTTCGCCTCGTCGAAAGCGCGGATGTCGTCGAGTTCTTCCATCGCCTCGCGCAGTCGTTCGTACTGTTCCAAGTTGAGGATTACGGCAACCCTGTTGCCGGCGCCATCCACGATGAAATGCCCCGATTCAGTGATGACAGACATCAGCGTCGCTCCGCCACTTACACGTCGTTCTTGGCTTGGTTCTTGGTATCCATCTCCGCCTCTATTCTAGCTGCCGCACGCGTGTTCGACAAGCCGGGACGGTTCCCCACCGTTCCCTTCCCCGCGCCCATCGACGCCCAGCGGGAGGCGATTGCGGAGGCCGCGCGGGAGTTGGACCGGTTGCGGAACAACTGGCTCAACCCGCCGGAATGGACCCGCGAGGAGGTACTGGGCTTTCCCCGCTCGGCCGGCGGCCCCGACGACGGGCTCCTCGCGCGGCTCTTGGAATTGAACCTTGCCCGGGCGGGTGTTGACTGGCGTAGGGTGGTCAAGGCACGGACGGACGTCTAGCTATGCAAGGTCTGCCCTCAAGATTCCCCCGAATACTGGCTCCGCCGCGACAATTGGGGCCGTCCCCCTGCGAGCGGTTACGGTTGTTTTTTTGCCTGCGCCTCGCGCTCGGCGATGAGGTCTTCGAGGCGTTCCTTCTCGCGGGTCAGCTCTTCGAGCGACATGCCGCGTTCGTCCTTGGCGCCGGCCTGCGGCAGGTGGATGCCCTGCTGCCGGAGCCAGTGGTCGACTTTCTGCTGGTTCTGCTTGTACAGGTACACGCCCAGCGCGGCGGTGCCGACGCCGGCCACGAAACCGGTGACGTGATCCGTATTGATTGCCATGATGTTTCTCCTCGTTTTTCCGCGTGTGCCAAGGCGATGCGCCCCGGCTCGGGGGTTGGTTGCTATCGAAATCGTATGGGGATGCCGTCGCGGTGACGGCCGTAGCCTTCGAGCACTTCGCCGTGCACGCGCGATACGTCGTGCAGTTCGTCCCACAGGCTCCGCAGCCCGTGGGCGCCGCCGCCGGTCATCGCGTACCGCAATGCGCGGTTGAGCGTGCCGATCAGCCCCAGCCGCATGCGGTCGGGCGCGTCGACGTCGGGACCGAGGACCAACTCGTACCGCGGCTCCTCGCCCTGCCTGCCGGCGATCGGCACCGCCTGCACCTCGGCGCCTACGGAGGGTGTTTCGGCCAGGTGGCGGCCGAAGGTGGCCAGCCAGGTAACGGCCGACGCGCGGAGCACGTTGCCGCGCACCAGGGCCGCGGCCAGGTAGGCCAGGGCCAGCACCTCCGGGTCGAAGTACCCCCGCGCGCGGAACTCGCGCCAGCCGTGATCGGCCACCGACCAGGCAGTGGCCAGGCCGGCCAGCCACTCGGCGCGGGCCGTTTCCTTCCCGGCCGGGCTGAGCCCGCGGAGGACCGACGCCGCCGCCAGCCCCAGCGCCGCCAGCACCGCCGAGTTCTGCAGCGTCACCTGCTCCGGCGCCGCCCGCAGGCGGACCGGCCGCCCGCCCTGGTCGATCGCAAACCGGAACGCCACCCGC
>PWXP01000427.1 GCA_003561895.1 Planctomycetaceae bacterium
AGCCCGACGCGAAGCTCCTGGAGCGTGCGGCCGATGGCCACGTCGTACGCCTCCTGCACGATGATCACCCAGCCGGTGTCGGCGCCTCGCACCTCGACGGGCGCCATGTGGGCGAGCCAGGGGCGGTCGTACAGGGCACCCTCGGTGTCGGCAGCCAGCGGATCGCGGTAACCCCGCTGCCGGGCCGGCGTGTCGGGCAGGTGTGCCGGCGTGACGCGGTAGTGCTGGAATCGGTCGGGCAGTTTCCCTTGTTCGGAGATCAACTGGTGGAACAACGGGTGCTGGATGATCACGCCCTTCTGCGGGCCGTCGCGCCAATCGACCAGCACGGCGAACTGGCTCGGGCTGCCTTCCAACTCGACGAACCGGCCCAACTCCACCGTCAGGGCCACCACGCCGAGGAACTCTTTCTCCGATGAATCGGCGAAGACGGGCGCCGAGACAGCCACGATCCAGTGGTTGGTCGCCTGCGAACGGAACACGGCCGAAAGGGCCGTCCGCTGCAGCCGCTCCTCCGGCCCCGCGCGCCACGAGTGGTCGAGATCGGCCGGGCCGCCGTGGAAGAAGCTCCGCCAGGCGTAGTTGCGGCCCACCGTCGTCGGCGCCGGCAGCCGCACCGTCGACAACCCGCGGTCATCGCACAGAAACCAGCTCGCCACGTCGTTGGGGGCCTCGACGTACGCGGGGATGGCCCGGGCCAGGGCCGCCTCCAGGGCCAGGCGGGCGGGATGGTTGCGGAACTCCTCGCGCAGCGGCTCGGCCTCGGCCTCGGAAATACCCACCTCGTTGAGCCGGTCCATCATCTCCCGCATGCCGGGGGTGGCGTAAAGCTCGGCCAGCGCCTTCTTCACCTCCGGCGAGTTCGCCACGCGGTTGACCGCGCCCCACCGGCGGTGTAGTTCTTCGCTGGCGGTGCGGGCCACGAACTGCGCCGCAAACCGGTTGCTCTCGATTGCCCGATCGGTCAAGGCGGCGTCCGACTGCCGCAGCGCCGTGCTGAAGCCCCGCCAGAAGAACAGCGAGACGACCAGCAGCAGCAGCGCGGGCCCCACCGTGCCCAGCAGCACGAGCGGGCGCTGCGCGCGGCGCCGCTGGCGGGCGGCCAGGGCGTCGAGCACGGCCTGGACGGTAGGAAACCGCTCTTCCGGGTTGGGGGCCAGGCAGCGGTCGACAATGGCGGCCAGTTCGGCGTCGACGCCTTTCGCCCGGCGATGCCCCGCCGGCAACGGTGCCTCCTGGATCATCTTCCGATACCGCGCCAGCCGCCGGGTGAGGTTCACCGCGTCGTCGATGGCCTGGGCGGCTTCGTCGGTACGGTGCGGCGGCATGCCGGTGAGCATGCAGTACAACAGGGCGCCGAGGGCGTATACGTCCCACCGGGCGTCGGGAATGGCCTCCAGGTCGGCCTGCTCGGGAGCCATGTAGAACAGCGTGCCCAGGGCCGGGGTCTGCTCGGTCGAAAGGCGCGACTGGCCGAAGTCGGCCAGCCGGGGTTTGCCGTCCTGGTCGAGGAGGATATTGGCCGGCTTCAAGTCGCAGTGGAGCACGCCCTTCGCATGGGCATGCACCAGGCCGACGGCCACGTCGGCGGCCAACTCGATGGCCTCGGCCACCGGCAGAGGGCCGTCGCGTAGCCGCTCACCGAGCGAACCGCTCTCGATGTACTCCATCACGTAGTAGGGCGGCTCGGCATCCCAGCCGACGGCCAGAAGCTGCACCACATACCGATCGGCAAACAGGAACGCCAGCTTTTCGACCTCGCGGCTGAGAAGCGACCAGTCGAGCCCCCCCCGGTGGGCGTAGAACTTGATAGCCACCCGCCTGCCGGTGTTCCGCTCGACCGCCAGCCACACCTCGCCGTACGCACCGCCTCCGAGAAGCCGCTCCGGCTCGTAGCCGGGCACCCGGCTTGGGGGGTGCGTCCGGTGCAGGCTCCTTTCGCGGGCTTGCTCCCGTTGGCTCTCGCGCTGCAGTTCGGTGGGATCGGTGCTCATACGGTGTAGTATACCCGCCACGCCGGGCTGCGCGGACCCGATAAAGCTGATGGAGGAGGGCGACGATGCGAACTGCCGTTGCCGGGTCGAACTCGCCCCTTCGCAGCTTCAGCGCGAAGGCCGAACAGAACTCCAGCTCGACCAGACGGCTGATGACTGCTCCGCCCGGCTCTCGGAGTGCATCTTCGGCTACCCCGCTACGAGGCTCGGGGCAGTAGCACGCAACCAAAACGATGGTATCGATGTACGCCATTAGTCGGGATTATTCATGTAGGGGGACGCGGTCGCGTAAGCCGTTGGTGGGACTGCGCAAGCCACGCTTGGCTCGTTTGCACGCCGCTTTCTGGAAGCACGTCCGGGCGGGCGACCGAAGTCCCACCAGGAACTTGGCTTGCTTGTCACCACCCTACCTCGTGAATAATCCGGGTTAGTAGCGCGACTCCCGGCGAGCTTCGATGACCACCTCCGACAGCGGTTTGCCTTGGACCGCGATAGAAGCTCGGAAGGCGGCAATCTCGGACAGTCGGTCTGGCCGCTTCGACTCGACCGGCATCAGGCGGGCCACCTCACGGCCGCGCCGGGTGATGACCACCGTCTCGCCGCATTCGACTGCCTTGACCAGTTCACTTAGCCGCCGTCTTACCTCTTTCAAGTTTACGGAATCCATCGCGAGTTTCCCGAAGGTTACACCTGAAGTATACCCCAACAATGATTGAAGTCAATACCCCGATTTTGGGCCGTTCGGGGAGGCGCTCCTCAGTCCGACTCTTGCGTGTACGCCGAACGCCGAGCCCGGACCCAAGCCGGGCATGGACATCAACTACAAGGGCCAGTGGGGATACCACCCGCTGGTCGTTTCGCTGGCCAATACGGGCGAGCCTCTGTTCGTAGTCAACCGCAGCGGCAACCGGTCCAGCCGCGAGCACGCCGGGACCTACTTCGATCGTTCGATCTCGCTGTGCCGCACGGCAGGCTTTCGGACGATTCGCCTGCGGGGCGCTACCGACTTCACCCAGCTCGCCCAGCTGAAAGTTCGCTCACGGCACCGGTGGACAACTTGTTGAGCAACTGGGCCTACATGGTGATGGGGTCGTTGGCCTGGAGCCTGAAGGCGTGGGCCGCGTTGATGCTGCCGGAGGAGGGCCGCTGGCAGGAGCGGCACCGCGAGGAGAAATGGAAGCTGGTGCGGATGGCAACGTTTCAGCACGCGATGATGCGAATTCGGGCCCAGATCGTCTCGACGGGCCGGAAGATCGTCTATCGGCTTCTGGGTTGGAACCCCTGGAAGCACGTGTTCTTCCGCATCGTTGTCAAGAATAATGGCCGAGAAGTGTCAAATCTTATCAGGGGCGAATATCTCGTTGATTCGTTGACTCTTGCCCCCTAAAGAAGGGAGCATCGTTGTGACGCTCGCGACCAAGCAGTTGATTGACCACTCGATAGGGAGGATTGACGCTTCTGGATAGTCCAATTGTACGGCAGTCCGTCGCACACACACGCCTTCTTCTCGGCATGGTAGAAGCCACGCGAATCGGCTTCCACCTGCACCATACGACCAAACCGATCGCTGCACTCCAGCGAACTGATGCAGGTGCGGAACAATGGCTCCGGACGCCAGCCACTATCGGTCTTCGACTTCTCGGCCACGGGAGGAGTCTCGATGCCAACG
>PWXP01000549.1 GCA_003561895.1 Planctomycetaceae bacterium
GACGTACCACAGCGACGCGTTCAGGAAAGTGCGGTCGTCCGACCCAGGTTCTTCCGGAAGCAGCAAGGATTCTGTAGGGGTGTGTGCGTTCATACCCTGTAGACGCACGCCACCCCGAAAATGCTCCCGAAAAAACCATTCGCTATTTCTACCGCACCCTACTTCCCGAAAACAGCATAATCCCCGGGAAAATCGCGGCTATGTCAGGAGGTCTGTCATTTCCGGCGCCTCCGAATCCCGCCCCGTATGATTGGCGCCGCCGGCCTTGATCTTCAGAATCGAATACAGGAGCTTCATCACGTGGGATTTGCCGGTCGCATTGGCGCCGATCAGCACGTTGAGCCCGGGCGAGAAGGCGAACTCCGCCTCCCGGAACAGCGAGAATGCTTTCAGCGAAAGGTTCGTAACGCTCATGGCGCAATCTCCACGATCTTCAAGCTCTCAATCCCCCGGTCGTCCACACTTTTGACCGCCACGCGCTGATAGCCGCCCGGCTCGCGCTGGTTGACGAACGGCTGGAAGTTCGAGCCGTAGCGGATGCCGTAGGGCGGGTCGATATAGACCATCTGCACCTTGCCGGCCATGCCCTCCTTCTCCAACAGCGAGTTCTTCACCAACCGGGAGTCGCCCGCCACCATGCGGTTCGTCCAGCCGTGCGCGTGCTTGTAGAACTCGATGGCCTCGCGCAGCGGCGGGTTCTCCTCCGGGCCCTCGAAGAACGAAAGCTGCTCGGCGCCGTTGCCATTGCCGTTGCCGTTGCCGTTCCCGTTGCCGTTGCCGTTGCCGTTGCCGTTGCCGTTGCCGTTGCCGTTGCGCTTCCGCACCGCCTCGACGATGCTGCGCGGGTCGATCCGCTCGTGAACGTGCAGGCTGACCGTGGGCACCTCGAAGCTGGTATGCTCGGCCTTGCCCGCCCAGATGAGTTGCGGGTCCAGATGCGGGTCGTACTCGTACCGCCGGGTGGGCTGCTCAGGGTCGGACCGCGGCGTGACCAGCCCGACCGGCGGGTTGTTCGCTCGCGTCTTCCCCTGGTGCGCGTACTGCTCGATTTTCCGCTTGCCGCTGCCGCTGCTCTTCTTCTTCGCCATTGCCGGTCTCCTCCCCGGCTGCCGGCCATACTGTGGGCCGCAATTTCCGCCGTTGTACCACCGCCGCCCCTGTTGTGCAAGGGGTTGGGAGCGCCCGTTGACAGCCATTGGCGCAACCTCCATAATGCCCGACGGTGACGGTAAATCGGCCGGCCGGCGTCCGCAAAGCGGGCGTGCCGTGGCCAGGCAGGAGCCGGTCGCAATGAAACGGTGCGGCCTGCCGGTCTGGGCACCTGGAACAGGAGCCTTCGACGATGCCGGGAAATCGTCGTTAGAACAGAGCATGGTCTGGTACCTCCGTCGTCCGAGAACGCGTGCGGGGGCGCCTCGGCGAAGAAGACGATGGGGACGCCGGAATGCCTCGCACGCTTGAAGATGATCGGCAGCGGGCCGATCGAGATACAACGCCGCGACGGAATCCAAGGGTATGAACTACCACAAGCCGGCGGCTGAACCGAAACGAGGCTGCGCCCGGCCGCTGCTGGAGGAGCATCCGCGGCGGTTCGCCGAAAACCGGTACGTGTATCCGGTGCTCAGCCGGCGGGCGGGCGGTATCTCGATTGGAGTGAATCTCAACCCGGCCAAGACCTGCACGTTTCGTTGCGTTTATTGCCAGGTCGACCGCGACGAGCCGGCGAGCCGCCGCCTCGGGGCGCCCGAACCCATCGACCTCGGGCGGCTCGCCGAGGAACTGGACGCCATGGTGGCGGCTGTGTGTTCCGGGCGTTTGTTCGAGGAGCCGCGGTTCCGCCAGGCGTCGGCGCACCTGCGGCGGCTAACCGACATCGCCATAAGCGGCGACGGCGAACCCACGCTGTGTCCGCAGTTCGCCGAGGCGGTCGAAGTGTGCGCCCTGGTGCGGCGCAAGAGCTGCCTGGACGATGTCAAGCTGGTGCTGATCACCAACGCCAGCCTGCTGGACCGCGAGCCGGTGCGGCGGGGGCTGGCCGTGCTCGACGCGGCCCACGGCGAGATTTGGGCGAAGCTCGACGCCGGTACCGAGGCGTACTACCGCCGCGTATCCCGATCAGCGGTCCCCTTCGCGAAGATTCTCGACAACCTGCGCGAGGCGGCCGGGGCGCGGCCGATCGTCATCCAGACGCTGCTCATGCGGCTGGAGGGTCAACCGCCTCCGGCCGAGGAGCTGGCCGAGTACTGCCGCCGGCTTCGCGAGTTGGCGGCCGCCGGAGGGCGGATCAAGCTGGTGCAGGTGTACACAGTCGCCCGCCGCCCAGCCGAACCCTCCGTAAGCGCCCTCTCCCCCGAGGAACTCGACGCTGCGGCCGAGCAGGTGCGCCGGGCAACCGGGCTGCCCGTGATGTGTGTCTGCCCGTGATGTGTGTCGCTTGACAGCCGGACGGGCCTACCTTATCTTCTGGGGGGGGAACCGGCTTCGCATGCACCGGATAGGGAGAAACTCCATGAACTTTGAAGGACGAACCGCGCTGGTCACCGGCGCGGCGGGGGCCATCGGCCGGGGTATTGCCGCCGGCCTGGCTGCCGCGGGCGCGAAGGTGTTTCTGACCGATCTGAAGCCCGACGCCGTGGCCGACGCGGTGGCCGCGCTGGCCAAGCAAGGCCCGATCGCCGGCGGCCGGCCCGCCGATGTGGCCGACGAACCCCAAGTGCGCGGGCTTGCCGACGCCGCGGCAGCCGCTCTCGGCGGCCGCATCGACATTCTGGTCAACGTGGCCGGCATCGTCGGGCAGGGCAAGGTCGAAGACATCGCGGTGGAAGAGTGGGACCGCATGTTCGCCGTCAACTGCCGCGGCACGTTCTTGGTGACCAAGCACGTCGTCCCGCTGATGAAGGCCCACCGCTACGGCAAGATCATCAACTTCTCGTCGAAGTCGGGCAAGACGGGGTCGGCCCTGATGAGTCACTACTCGGCGGCCAAAGCGGCCGTCATCGGGTTCACCCAGGCGCTGGCCTACGAACTGGCCGACTTCGGCATCACGGTCAACTGCCTGTGCCCGGGCATTACCGAGGACACGGGCGTGTGGGATCACGTCAGCGCCGGCTATATCCAAAACCTCGGCAAGAGCCGCGAGGAGGTGGTCAAACAGTTCACCGCCAAGGTGCCGCTGAAGCGACTGGCCAGGGTCGACGACGTAGCGGCCCTCCCCCTGTTCCTGGCCGGCAGCGGGTCCGATTACATGACCGGCCAGGCCATCAACGTGACCGGCGGCCGGGAGATGCACTAAAACCGTAACTGTCCCCTTCGCCGGGTGAACCGTTACCTGAAGCCTCGAACAGGAGGACATACCATGAAACAGTTCACCGTTGCCGAGGTGGCCGCGGCCATCGACCACTCGGTGCTCAAACCCCACTTCACCGAGGCCGACGTCCAGAAGCATGCCGCCATGTGCAAGACCCGCGGCGTCCGGTGCATGTGCGTGCGGCCGTGCGACGTGGCCCTGGCCGCCAAGTACCTCGCCGACAGTGGGGTGATCGTCGCCACGGTGGTCGGCTTTCCGCACGGCCACCACCGGCCGGAGGTCAAGGCCCTGGAGGCCCAACTGGCCCTCCGCGACGGCGCCCGCGAACTCGATATGGTCATGAACATCGGC
>PWXP01000405.1 GCA_003561895.1 Planctomycetaceae bacterium
CTCCAGGCCGAGATCATCTACCGGCTCTGCCCGACCGGTCAAGGGCTCACCGTGGTGGGCGACGACGCCCAGTCGATCTACGCCTTCCGCGCCGCCACGGTCCGGAACATCCTCGATCTGCCCAAGCGGTATCCGGCGACGACCGTGATGACCCTCGAACAGAACTACCGCAGCAGCCAGCCGATCCTGGAGGCGACCAACGCCGTCATCGCGCTGGCCAAGGAGCGGTACACAAAGAACCTGTGGTCGGAACGCCGCGAGGGGGAGCAGCCGGGACTGGTCCTGTGCGACGATGAAGACGACCAGACGGAGTGGGTGGTCCGGCAAATTCTCACCCACCGCGAGACGGGCGTCGCCCTGCGGCGCCAGGCCGTCTTGTTCCGCGCCTCGCACCACAGCATCATGCTCGAAGCGGAACTGGCGCACCGGGGCATCCCGTTCCACAAGTACGGCGGGCTGAAGTTCGTCGAGGCGGCCCACATCAAGGACCTGATGGCGTTCCTGCGGCTCGCCGAGAACCCGCGCGACGTAGTGGCGGGCAGCCGCGTGCTGGTCCTGCTGCCCGGCGTCGGTCCCGTGAAGGCCCGGCAGTTGATGCAAATGCTGTTGGAGTCGGGCGGCGATTTCTGCGCCTGGTCTGCCTGGCAGCCGCCGGCCGCCGCCCGGGAGATCTGGCCCAATGTCGTGAAGCTGTTCATTTCGTTGGCGGGCGATTCGGACGAGTTGCCCGCGCAGGTGGCCCGGGTGCGCCGTTTCTACCGGCCCCTGCTGGAAACCAAGTACGACTTCCCGGAGCCGCGGCTGCGCGACCTCGAGCAGCTCGAGCAGCTTGCCCCGAAATACGGAAGCCGGCAGCGGATGCTCCAGGAGTTGACGCTCGACCCGCCCAGTTCCACGCAGGACCTCGCCGGCCCGCCCCACCTCGACGACGATTACCTGGTGCTCAGCACGATCCACTCGGCCAAGGGGCTCGAGTGGGACGCGGTATACGTCATCCACGCCGCCGACGGCAACATCCCGTCGGACATGTCCACGAAATCGGCCGTGGAAATCGAAGAGGAGCGCCGCCTGTTCTACGTGGGCCTGACCCGCGCGAAGCATTGGCTGTACGTCTGCTGCCCGTTCCGGTACCACTACCGGCCCGGCGCGAGCGACGCCCACGGCTTCGCGCAGCTTACCCGGTTCCTGCCCCAGCCGGTCCAGGCGAGGTTCGCGCGGACGGTGGCCGGCCCGCTTTCGGCCGACGACGCGCCGGGCCCGCTCCACACCGGCCTCGACAGCCGCTCGATTCGCCGGCGAACGAAGTCACTGTGGAGTTGACTGATGGGGTCAAGCTCGGGCCCCACCGTTTGGGGAGTGCTGCAAATGGACGTGAAGTGTAGGCGGCGCAGGCTCATCTTCTACAGTTGATTATCGTAAGTATTTCCTTCTTTCGGTCGGCCTCCTGGACGCGCCGATACCCCTCCACGCGGGCCAAACGATACGCCAGTTCGCCCCATAGGCTGTATGCGCGCAAGTCGCCTTCGAGCGTGAGGCCGTCGGCCGGGTTGCTGTTCTCGCCGTCGATAGCCGCGACGCGCACCTTGCCCTTTGGCAGCAGCTCCGGGTCGACGAACTCGGCGACGTTCTCGACGCCCTGCATCCCGCGCACCGCGTGGGTAACGGCGATGAGCCCATGGGTTTTCCCGCCCCCATATTGGGTGTGTAGTCGAATGATGGAGGCCACCGCCCCCGCGACTCCGCAAATGCACTGGCACACGGCCTTCAGAAGCTGCTTCAGCCCGCGTGTCGGGTAGGTATGCGCAAAGAAAGCTGCCGGGTCGGTATATTCCTTCGCAGCAGTGCCGTTGACCACCTGGGCCAGATCGGCTGCAAACTGCTCGTCTCTGGTGGTGCCAGCCTCCACGTCCGGCCGGGGCTTGCAGGTCTGAAAGATTCGCGGAAAATTGCTCATGCCGTTTCTCCCCGGTCGCGCTAAGCCGGAAATGTTGTGAACGTCTGCCGTGTCTACTTCCTCGCCGTACGTTGCGCTAGCCGTAAGAGCATACCATGGACGCCTGGTTCTGCAATGACCCTCAAACGTGGGCCATCATTGTACCACCAGAATACAGTTTTGTGTCGGTGGGGCGCTCGAACGGGGCAGGCCTCTTGACCAGAAGCCGGTCAGGATCCAGGCTCTTCCGGGAGGGGCGTATGCGTTGCTATCGGTTTTCGTCTCCCAAAAGCCTTATCCTACCAACCCGCCTCGACAAACCATATCCAACCACCAGAAATTTTTCCAAAATTCGCCCCAGATCAGGCCGCCGACCAAGGTGACAGCCCCGGATTCCAGCCCGATTTCGCACCAACGCCCCACCCGCACCCCGAAATCCCGGCCCAAGCTGCCCATCTTGCCAACCGGGCCGTTTCCCGGCCTCCCGGGCCGCCGATCGCCGGAGCCCCCACCACAGAGGTCCCGCGGTTGCGGCCGGCCCCATTACGGCTATACTGCCTCCCAGGGCCCGACCGCCCGGGCCTGCACCATCCGACGCCCGATAGCCGGCAGACTGCCGCATTTCCGCCCATGCCCAAACAGAAGCTGCCCCCGGACGCCTGCTCGGCGTAGGATAATGGAAAGGCGTGGGCTCTGAGGCGACCGAAACCGAGGGACGGCTGCGGGGCGCCTTGCTGCCAAACATCGCTCCACCCGGGCGGGCCCGGTGGTGGCGTTTGTGGGCAGCCGATTTACTTCGACGAGGCGAACGAATGCGTTGGCGATTGTGGGTGTTGGGTGCGGGAGGCGGGGTCGCGGCGATCGTGGTCGCGGCGATCGTGGTTGCGACGGTCCTCGAGTTCCGCGCAAGCCCGCCTATTTCAGAAGCAAAGGAGACAGCCATGGCCCCGGAGGAGCCGCACGTGTGTACCCCGCTGCCGCGGACCGAAGACGAGTGGAAGCAGGCGCTCACCGAGGAGCAATTCGAGGTGACGCGCCGGGGGGGCACCGAACGCCCGTTCACCGGCGCGTTCTGGAACACCAAGGACGAGGGGACCTACAAGTGCGTGGGCTGCGGCGCGCCGCTGTTCAGTTCAGACACGAAGTTCGACTCGGGCACCGGCTGGCCCAGCTACTTTCAGCCGGTCGACCCGGAGGCCGTCCGTACCCGGCCGGACGACAGCCATAACATGCAGCGCACCGAGGTGTTGTGCGCCAAATGCGCCGCGCATCTGGGGCACGTGTTCCCCGACGGCCCGGAGCCGACCGGCAAGCGGTACTGCATCAACTCGGCCGCTCTGGCGTTCGAGCCGCGCGAGCAGAAGCCGTAGGGGTGCTTCGGTTGGCGTTCGCGCGCACTTGTTGGAGTTCACGCTTTAGCGTGCGGTTGGAGTTAGGCTTTAGCGCGGGCAAGGGATCTCGCTTACCCATTCCCCGCACGCTAAAGCGTGAACTCCAACGGGCGGTCTGTCAGCCGTGCTTGGCGCGGAAGTCGTCCATGAACTGGCGCAGCGCCTTTACGCCTTCGACGGGCATGGCGTTGTAGATCGAGGCGCGGCAGCCGCCCACGCTCCGGTGGCCTTTCAGGGCCACGAGGTCGTGCTGCTCGGCTTGCTTGAGGAACGGTTCCTCCAAGCCCGGGTCTTTCAGCCGGAATGCCACGTTCATCAGCGACCGGCTGGCC
>PWXP01000117.1 GCA_003561895.1 Planctomycetaceae bacterium
CCGGCCGAAGCGAAAATAACGGGCTCTTCCGTTTCTAGGTGCAGGCCGCGCCAATGTAGTAGGCACACGCCGCTGTGCCGTCGCCAATTAACGCAGTCTGCACCCAGAAACGGAAGAGCCCAATAACGCCGCACCCAAAGGGCCGTACGCGTGATCGACAAGGCAACCGAAAGGGGCTCGTTGGCCGAAGAACGCACCAGCGACGGCCCGCCCGAAAACGTTTGCAAATCTGCCGTTCCAGGCGTCCCCGGTAGAAACGGTCGAACCATTCGTACGCCTCGGGGTCGTAGGCTTTGAGGCCCTTGGGGCCCTTGCCGGGTGGGGGGGCGTCCATGCGCAAGTCGCCGTGGGTGCCGAAGTACCACATCGACAACTCGGCGAAAAACTCGTCGGCACTGGTGGCCGCGTACGCCCCGGCCCAAAGGCCCCGATCGAGCGAGCGCCGGTACTGCTCGCGAAACGCCTTGCGCACCGCGGGTGTCATGCCGTAGTCGAAGATGGTATGGGCGAACTCGTGGACGCAGATGTCGCGGCCCCGATAACGGTCCTCCGGCAGCTTCAACAGGTTCTCCTCGCCGCACGACGCCCGCAGGCCGCCGAATCCACGGGTGCGCTCGTCGACGGTTTGCCCGCCGGCGAACGGCTTTCCCCGCAGGTGGCGGTAATCGGGCAGGTCGGAGGTGACCTGGTTGCGGCCGATGATGTGCAGTTCGGCGCCGGCCTTTCGCAATCGCTCCCGCACCGACGGCAGGTTGCCGAGCATCATCCCTAGCCGCTGCCTTGCGGCGTGGAGGGCCTCGTCGACGACGTCGCGGTGCGTCTTGATGGGGATGCCCTCATAGTCAAGTTGCTTGGAGAAGAATCCTCGCTCCGGCGGGTCGATCGGTGTGACCGCCTCGGCGGACGACGTTTCAGCCGCCTCGGAGCCGCCGCAAGGGGTGACCATCGCGGTGACGAGCCCCAGGATAACAAGCCTTCGGATCCGATGCACGCACACGTGCGAAGTGCGGCGCGTTCGGGAGTGTGCGGCTTCACGGTGCGTCATGGGACGAACTCCAGTATCATTGGGCGCAATCGTTCACGGGATTGCCGGGGACTGGTCCATTTTCCGGCCAACCGGCGCTATTTTCAACGAAACAGGATGCCCGAAAAACGGACCTGCCCCCCTTACCGGCCGAAGGGTTCCACTACGGGTTCGAGTTTACCATCGGCCGAAGCCTCTGTCGAGCAGTGGCATGGTTCCGTGTTGGGGGCAGGGCGTCCGGGGCGTCCCGGGGCGTCCCGGGCCGGGGCGGCCAGGATGTCGGATCGGCCCATTGCGGCAGGACACTATCTTTAGGATAATGGACGGTGGCAGGGATGGCCACCGTGGGGTGCCCACCTGCGTGGTCAGCCTTTTTGCCCTGTTCCGGCGGTTACACTTGTCATTATTACTCACCCGAGAGGCATTACCATGAAACTGTCAAGAACGGTCGCGTATGCCCTTCAGGTGGAAATCGAAAATCGTCGGAACCTGGCGGTCGAGGCCGCCCGCGAGGCGGGTTGGATGGCCCTGGAGCACTTCGGCACTGCCGACCTGCGCGTGGAGCGCAAGGCCGACGATTCGCCGGTCACGCTGGCCGACCGCCGGGTGGAGGAGCACCTGCGGCACCGTATTGCCGAGGCGTTTCCCGAAGACGCCATCCACGGCGAAGAGTTGCCCGACCGCTCCGGCAGCAGCCCCTTCCGCTGGATTCTCGACCCGATCGACGGCACCAAGTCGTTCATCTACGGCGTGCCGCTGTTTGGCACGCTGCTGGGCGTCGAACACGAGGGCCGACCGGTCAGCGGCGTCATTCACATTCCGGGAACCGGCGAGTCGGTCTATGCCTCGCACGGGGGGGGCGCCTGGTATGTCAAGAACCACTCCCGGCCACGGCGTGCCCGGGTCTCCTCCTGCCGCCGGCTCGCCGACGGGCTGTTCGTAACCAGCGAGATCAAATTGTGGTGGCAAACAGGCCGCGGCGACACATTCTGCCGGCTGCAAGCGGCCGCTCGCCTGGCGCGCTCCTGGGGCGACTGCTATGGATACCTGCTGGTGGCCACGGGCCGGGCGGATTTGATGCTCGATCCCCAAATGGCGCTCTGGGACGCCGCCCCGCTGTTGCCCATCCTCGAAGAGGCCGGCGGCAAGTTTACCGATTGGAAAGGTACTCCCACCATCTATGGCGGGGAAGGCATCGGCACCAACGGCCATCTGCACGGCGAAGTGCTCGAACTCATCGGCGGCCAATAAGCCACAAATCAAAAGAAAGTGGCACGCTCCGCCGTGCCCTCCGCCAAGATGCCCGGGAATTGAGGTAGCCGTTCACAGGGGGACTGTCCCCTTCGCATACCGCGGAGAAAACTGCGTCGTCGCCCCGTGAACACTTACGCGGATGGCTTGCAGCTAGAAACGGAAGAGCCGAAACCCGAGGGCCGAACATGGGGCGCCCACCTTGCCTGCCGGGCAGCACGCCGGTATGCTGGGTATGCTGATGGTAACGCAAGCCGCTCCAGGAACCGGAACATGGCGATACCCAAGAGGATCATCCTCATCGACAACTACGATTCGTTCACCTACAACCTCGTGCAGCGGCTGGGGGAATTCGACCCGGAGTTGGACCTGCGGGCGCTTCGCAACGATCAGGTGACGGTCGAGCAGATCGTGGCGCTGGAGCCGTCGCACGTGATCATCTCGCCCGGCCCATGCACGCCCGACCAGGCCGGCATCTCGCTGGAAGCCGCGCGCCGGCTGGCCGGCCGCGTGCCTCTGCTCGGCGTGTGTCTGGGGCACCACGCCATCGCCCAAGCGTTCGGGGCGAAGATCGTTCGGGCCGGCCGCCTGATGCACGGCAAGACCGACCGCATCCATCACGACAACCGCGGGCTGTTCGAGGGGTTGGAGAACCCCCTGAACGCCACCCGCTACCACAGCCTCGTCATCCAGCCCGACACCCTCCCCGATGAGTTCGAAGTGTGCGCCTGGAGCAACGCCCCCGACGGCACCCGCGAGATCATGGGCATCCGCCACCGCACAAACCCGGTGGTCGGCGTTCAGTTCCACCCGGAAAGCTTCCTGACCGAGTGTGGGAGCTTGCTGTTGCAGGGGTTTATGGAGTTGTAACCGGTCACGGCCGGCCGATTGCACACACGTCCGGCAGGGGATACACTGACGGCTCCCCCGCGGATATGCGCACGGCCCTTGCCCACGGAAGCGGGCCGCGGTATGGTGGGCGCCGGCTTCCACAACGTACGGGTCATTATGGCTCTTCCGTTTCTAGGTGCAGGCCGCGGAAATGTAGTAGGCACACGCCGCTGTGCCGTCCCCTGGCAAAGCAGTCTGCACCTAGAAACGGAAGAGCCGTCATTATGGAAGGTATCGCCCATGCCCAAACGCACCAGCAAGAGCGGCAGCGAGCTGTTCATCGTCGACAACAGCGACACCGACTGGAAGGTGCTCCGCTACCTGCACGACTGGTGCCGGCTTTCCAGCGCCATCGACGTGGCCACCGGCTACTTCGAGATCGGCGGTCTGCTGGGCCTGAAGGACGAATGGCAGAAGGTCGACGCCATCCGCATCCTGATGGGCGACGAGGTGTCGCGCCGCACCAAGACGGCGTTCAACG
>PWXP01000671.1 GCA_003561895.1 Planctomycetaceae bacterium
ACTGCCGCCCTCCAGAGCGGGTTCGGAATCCGCGTGCGCCGCCGGCGCGTCCGCCGCCAATCATCAAACCGCCGTCGAACCTGCTCCAGGGTCGAAACACTCCTCTTGGTACGCATTCGCTTCGTTGCTCGGCCAGTCGGTCAACGGCCAGTCGTGTGTGAGCACCTCGTAGGGCCCCGTCACCTCCTCGGCCACGGCCACGCCGCACGCATGATGGTGTTCGTGCTCCTCGCTCTCGTTGCGGCTGTTGAACGTGATGTAGTACCTGCCGCGAATCTTGTGGATCTCCGGCGCCCAGAAGCGGTCCTTGTACCAGACGTCGTCGGGCAGCCTGGCGGCGTCGATCATGAGGCCTTCGTCGCGCCAGTCCTTCAAAACT
The DNA here is from genome assembly GCA_003561895.1 of Planctomycetaceae bacterium. Classification (GTDB taxonomy): domain Bacteria; phylum Planctomycetota; class Planctomycetia; order Pirellulales; family Thermoguttaceae; genus PWXP01. The sequence continues at coordinate 380 of PWXP01000671.1, forward strand.
CAATCGGCATGTCGTTTCGCCGGCTGCGAGCCGGCATCGTACCGGCCGAAAGGCACCGTCCCATTTTCGGCCTTTCCATTTCGAGATGCAAGCTGCGTCATGGAACTGGCACAAGCCGCGTCCTCGAAACCGGGGGTTGACACGCGCGGGACGGCAGTAGCCGGATGGGGGGTGCCCCAAGTCCCGAAGACATTCGGCGACCGGCTGCCCGCCATCATCGAAGCTCCGGCGTATCGCTGCGCAATTGCTCTTCGAGCCCCCGCGTGACTTCTCCGAGGCGCCGCCGAATGGGCGTTTGGAAAAAGATGTTGTTGGGCACCTGGATCAGGTCGCCCGACTCGTGCTCCATGATGGTGAACAGGAGGGTGAAATCCACCACCTTGCCGCCGAGGCCCTGGGCGGGCAGTTCGATGGTGTCGCCGATGCGGAAGGGGCGGGCGAGCAGCAGCAAGAGCGAGCACAACACGTTGCTGAGGATGCTCCAGACGGCCACGAACCCGATGGCCACCAAGGCCAGGACCGCCGAGAGCAGCGCCCACGTGTTGCCCAGCACGCCGAACCACTCCAGCAGCATCACGGCCCCCACCACGACGGCCGTCCAGCGCAGCAGGCGCCGCAAGGAGAACGCCAGCGTATCGGACAGTCGCTTGCGGACGGCCGGCATACCCAGGCCGCGCGCCGCCAGCCAATAGGCCAGCGCTACGAGCACAATAAGCACGGCCGCGCCGGCGATGACCTGAAGGGTTGGCAGAAGCCAAGGTTGCATCGTTTCAAGCATGACGTTACCTCGTGTGTGCGAGCCGGTTCACCCCGGGGCCCGGCGCCCCGGCCTCGCGTCATTATTCGCCGGGTATCCGGCAGGGGCAAGCCGCAGAGAGCGGGGGGGGGCGTGCGGCACGCCGGGCCGCGACAGAGCGTCGTGGCCGGCGGCGGTCACGGCGCCGGTTCGCCGCCGGGAATGCGGCGTTCGGCTTGACCGTCGGAACCCGGATGGCCGTCCGGCGGTGAGGCGGGCCTGGGGCGGCCGTTCCCCGTCAGGCCCAGCGCCGGCTCGATCGAACGAATGTGGATGTCGTGCTGCGGGAACGCAATCTGGATGCCGGCCCCGCGGAACTTCCGGTCGATCCTCATGTGCAGGTTGTGGATCACCGTCAGCCGGTCCTCCAGGTCGGGCAGGTAACAGCGCAGGACGAACTTCAGCGCACTATCGCCGAATTCGGCGAACGTGACCCGGGGCTCGGGATCGGCAAGCACCGGCGGCAGCTCTTCGGCGGCTTCCAGGAGCAGCCGGGCGGCCAATTCGGTATCGGAACCGTAGGCAATGCCCACCTCCACAATCACGAGGTTCACATGATCGCTGAGGGTCCAGTTCAGCAGCCGGCCGGTGATGAACTCCTTGTTGGGCACAATGAATTCCTTGCGGTCCCATTTCGTGATGGTGGTCGCCCGCATGCGAATCTTCGAAACCACGCCGGTCACGTCGTCCACGGTCACCACGTCGCCGACGCGGACGGGCCGCTCGAACAGGATGATCAGGCCGGAGACGAAGTTGGCGAATATTTCTTGCAGGCCGAACCCGAGGCCCACGCTCACCCCGGCCACCAGCCACTGCACCTTCGACCAGGCCAACCCGATCGTCTGGCAGGCCAGCACGACGCCGATCAGAATAATCAGGTACCGCGAGACGGCGCCCACGGTATACCGCAGCCCGGCGTCGAGCGGCAGGTGGCGCAGGAGCAGCATTTCCAACAGGCCGGGCACGTTCTTGGCGGCGATGATCGCGGTGGCCACGATGAGGACCGTCAGCCCGAGATCGTTGAGCGTGGTGGCCCGGACTTGCTCGGCGGCGTGCCACAATTCCACGCGGTTGAGAAACCCCAGGGCCGGCAGCACGTCGATCCAGATCAGCCAAATGCCCAGCAGCCCGGTCACCCCCAGCGAGTACTCGACCAGGTGGCGGGTCTGCATGTTGATGGCGGCCAGCTCGGCCTGGGGGTCGGGGTTGGTCGGAATCGAAGCAACCACGCCCGATTCGCCGGCGGGGCCGTCTTCCTGGCTGGCGGCCAGCCGCTGCCGGGCCTGTTCCATGGCCAGCTTGCGGCGGCGGACCAGGGCCCATCGCAGCAGGAAACTCCTCAGCAAGGTCAAGCCCAGCAGGACGTACGCGGTGGCGACCATGCGTTGGGCAAGCTGCTGGGCGGTGTAGTCGTACCCCAGCACTGCCAGTACGGCCAGCGCGGCGGGCAAGGCCAGCACCAGGGGATACCACAGCGGCCGCATCCGCAGGAACCAACCACCTTGGCGGGCGGCCGTGATGTGCTTGTACACCTCCCCGCCGGTCCGCAGGGAGCGCCACAGGAAGAACGAAAAAATACCCATGACCGCGATGAAGGCCACCCGGCCGAGTGAGGCGGAGGCCCGCTCGTGCTCGTGGGAGTTCATCGCGACGGCGAGGAACACCAGCGGCAGGAGCAGGAGCATGAGCCGGCGGCATTGGCGGCGCAGGATACGCAAGGGGGGGCTGGGCCAATCGAAATGGGCCTCGAACAGGCCGCCGGTCCGGAGCATCTGACGGAGCAGTTCGAGCACGAAGCACACGCCCGCCGCCGACCCCAATCCGGCCGCGACGGCCTTGATGAACTCCGAGTCGGCCGGATCGGCGGCGAGCCGCCAGGCGAGCAGGCCGATCAGGCCCGGCCAAACCGCCGCGGCCAGCAAGGTGAGGAGCACCGCTTCGAGCGTGGGCGCGATGCGGCAGCAGATGGAGCGCGCGGCCACTTCGCCGATCGCGGCAAGCTTCCTCCGCACCCGGCGCTGCCAACCCAACAGGGCTCCGAACAACAGCAGGGCCCCCGCGGCAATCTGCGGATGCGCCCGGCCGTCGGCCGCCAGAGCACGGCCCAGTTCGCGCCAGTTGCCGGGTTGAGTCAGCCAGGCGAGCCCCTGCCCGAGGCAGCGGAAATCGTCGACGCGCAGGATGGGGGCGCTTTGGATCCAGAGGACCCGCTCGTTGATGTAGGTGGCGTATTCGCGCGCCTTCTCGACCAACTGCCGCTGGGCGTTGTCGAGGTCGACCAGCCGGTCGAAGTACGTGTTCACGTCGATAATCAGCGCGTCGAGGTAATCCCGCTCCGCTTTCAGGAAGGCGCGCACCGAGGCTTCGAGGCCGGCCGGATCGGCCCGCCGCACGGCATGGCCGACGCCGCGCAGCTCCCGCTCGACCTGCACGTCGAGGTTCGCCAACTCCGACCGCCGGTCCT
>PWXP01000477.1 GCA_003561895.1 Planctomycetaceae bacterium
CCCGGCCGGCGCCGGTGCGGCGAACCTCCTGACTAACCCCGGCTTCGAACAGAACGCCGGCAACGGGAGCGACCCGGCCGGCTGGATTGCCGACTTCAACAGCTACGGGGCATTCCGCGGCGCCGCGCGAACCGGCGGCTGGGGGCTGCACCCCGGCGCGGCCGCCTCGGCCGGCGGGCGATACCAGGACTTGGCCGAGCCGCTGGCGGCCGGGCGAACCTACGAGGTGAGGCTGTGGGTGCAGAACTTCGACGGTGCCGAGGGCTCCTCGCACGTGAGGGTGCTCCTCGGGCAGGCCGGCGGCGATACGATCGAAGTGGCCGACGTGGCGCGCGAAGGCGGCCACGCCCGGGCAACGTCGCACTTCAGCGCCGACGGGCTGGTCAACCGCCTGTTCCCCACCAGGCGCGACGGTTCGTGGAGCGAGGTGACGTTCGAGTTCACCGCCCGGGGCGGCGAGAACCGATTCGGCATCTACAACGCCCACCTGGCGGACGACACCGTCCACTCGATCAACGTCGACGACGTGGTGCTGTGGGACGTGGCCCGGCGCGACGCGGCCGTCGAAGAAGCCGCGCGCCGGGACGCCGCATTCCGGGAGGAAGTCCGCAGCCTGCCGCCCATCGCGTTCATCGTGCAGCAGCGGCTGGGAAACCCCGACGGCGTGGTACGGTATCATTCGCGTCCGGTGGTGGAACGCTGGGGGTGCAAGATTCAGGTTCTCGAAGGCGGCGGGCCGCCACGCACCATCTACGAGAATCCCCGCGCGGCCATCCTCGACATGAACAGCTCGTTCGACGCCAAGACGCTGCTGTTCTCGATGCGTGAGGGATACGACGGCAACTGGAGCATCTACGAGATTGGCGTGGATGGATCGGGTTTCCGGCAAATTACCGACGGCCCATTCCATGACTTCGCACCCTCCGAACTGCCCGACGGCCGCCTGGTGTTCGTTTCGACGCGCATCAAGTCGTTCAACATGTGCGCGTGGGATACGTCCACCGCGCAGTTCACCATGGACCGCGACGGATCGAATTTCCGGCAGTTGACCGTCAACACGCTCAACGAGTTCTCGCCGCAGGCGCTGGACGACGGGCGCATCCTCTACACGCGATGGGAATATGTCGACCGCGACGTGAAATGGCGGCAGTCGCTCTGGACGGTCAATCCCGACGGCACAATGGTGCAGCTCTATTTCGGCAACACGGTCCGCAATCCGGGCGTGATATGGCAGGCCCGGCCCATTCCGGGCAGCGACGCCGTGGTGGCCACGCTCGCGCCGCACCACGGCTGGGTGATGGGCGCCATCGGAACAGTCAGCCGGGCGCGCGGCCCGGAGTCGCCCGCCGGATTGAACTGGATCACGCGGGAGTTTCCGGAAATCTACGACAACTGGCAGCCGCTGGAGTGGGCCTATCGCGACCCCTTCCCGCTGTCCTCCGAGCGGTTTCTGGTGTCGTACGGCGGGGGGCGGGAGAGCGCGGACCGGCGGTTCAAGATCTACCTGCTCACCGCCGACGACCGCAAAGCGATGGTGTGGGACGACGGCGAACTCTCCTGCACCTACCCGATCCCGCTCGTAGCGCGCCGGCGCCCGCCGGTTCGGGCGGAGCACGCGTGGCCCGAGGACGCCATGACCGGCAGCTTCCTGGTGCAGGACGTGTACGAGGGGCTGGGCGGCGAGGTGGCGCCGGGCGAGATCAAGTGGCTGCGCATCGTGGAGCAGATTCCGAAATACCCGGTGAACGAAACGGGCGAGGGGCGATACCGCATCTACGAGATGAACCCGGTGATGGGGCAACGCAACTACTACGCTCGGCGCACCCTGGGACGCGTGCCCGTCGAGGAGGACGGTTCCGTCCACTTCACCGTGCCCGCCTTGCGCGAACTGTATTTCCAGGCGCTCGACGCTGAGGGACGTGCCGTGCAGTCGATGGGCTCGGCGGTGAACCTCGTGCCCGGCGAGCGGCAGGCGTGCATCGGCTGCCACGAGCGCCGCACCTCGCCGCCGCCGCCGCGGCCGACGCTCGCCGCAAGCCGCCCGCCGGTCGAGCCCGAACCGTACGCCTGGGGCAACGAAGGGCGCATCGAGTTCCATCACCTGGTGCAACCGGTCCTTGACCGCCACTGCGCCGAGTGCCACAGCGGCGCACGTCCGGCCGGCCGGCTGAACCTCAGCGCCGACAAGACGCGCTTCTTCAACATGGCGTACGACAGCCTCTTCGCCCGCGGGCTCGTCCACACCATCCGGCTGACGACCAACGACAGCCAGGTGATTCCGCCCAAGCGGGCCTTCACCTTCGCCAGCCGGCTGCGGGAATACATCGAAGGGCGGGCCGAGGGGCACGATGAGGTACGTCTGAGCCCGGAGGAGCGCGAGAGGGTTTACCTTTGGATGGACACGAACTCGGGCTACTACGGCCGCTACGAGCGCACCCGGCCGGAAACCCCGGGCGACCGCGACCTGTGGGCCGGCGCCTGGTACCACCAGCGGTTCCTGGCGACGCTGAACGAGCATTGCCGCTCCTGCCATGCCGACTTCGGCCGGAAGCACTTCGCCGACGACTCGCATTGGATCAACCTCACGCATCCCGAGCAAAGCATGGTGCTGGCGGCGCATCTGGCCGAATCGGCCGGGGGCTGGGAACTTTCGCGGACGGTCGACGGTCAATCGCCGCCGCGGTTCGAGCGCCTCGACGATCCAGTCTTGGAGTCGCTGCGGGCGGCCATCGAGGAAGGCCGCCGCGACATGCTCGCTCGGCCGCGCATCGACATGCCGGGCGCTGTTGTCCGTCGCGGCCCTTCCGACTGGGGCCTCTGGCGCGGCACCGGCCCGCCCGAGCTGAAGGCCCCGGGGAATTTTTGGGAAGGCGTGGAGGCCTGCGGCGATGCCGGGATGGTAGAACCTTGACTGGAAACATTCGCCGAACCCTGTTGGAGTTCACGCTTTAGCGTGCGAGCCAAGCATTGCGACAACCCGCACGCTAAAGCGTGAACTCCAGCAACCGTTCCAAGACCGACCCATGGAAGTGACACAATGCCTCAACGGCCCACCACTCCCCGGGTGATGCTCCTGATCGAGACCTCGCGGTCGTACGGCCGGGGGCTGGTGGAGGGGATCGGGCGGTACGTGAGCCTGCATGGACCGTGGTCGATATACTTCGAGGAACGCGGCCTGGCCGATCCGCTGCCGCGCTCCCTGGAGCGGTGGCAGGGCGACGGGATCATCTCCCGCACCGTCCGCCAAGCCGACATCGACCGGCTCCTTGCCACGGGCCTGCCGGTGGTCGAATTGTATGCCGATCCGGCCCTGGGCCTGCCGAACGTGTTTGCCGACCGGAAGCAAGTCAGGGCGCAAGTCACGGTCAGCGTACATTTTCCGCCGTAGATCGGATCGAAGAGGGCTGTTCCGCGACGGCCGGGCCGACTTGGATGCGGCCGCGATCTTCCACTTCGCGCTAACGGCCGCCCGTGTTCGCGCGAGCAGCCTGTCCGCCTCCTCCGCACAGGCCATCGCCCAGGCCAGGCCGTCCGCGGCCGCCCTCGGGACCGCCGCCGGCCGAACCAACAGGACGATCCCGACCGCCAGCGCCAGCCAGCCCAGCGGACGCCACACGGCAGCCACCAGCAGCGCCGCA
>PWXP01000038.1 GCA_003561895.1 Planctomycetaceae bacterium
GAACGCCGGTTCGGCCGGGCCGACGCCCCCGCCTGGAAACAGATCCTCAAGGTGCCGCTCTACCCCTACCAGCGCGAAGGCGCCCTGTTCGCCGCGAAGGCGGGCCGGGCGCTCATTGCCGACGACATGGGCTTGGGCAAGACCATCCAGGCCATCGGCGCGGCGGAAATCCTCGCCCAGGTGGCCGGCATCGAACGCGTGCTCATCGTCTCGCCCACGTCGCTGAAACACCAGTGGAAGCACGAAATCGAGAAGTTCGCCGGCCGCCGGGCGGTGGTCGTCGAAGGCCCCATCGCCGAACGCCGCCGCGCCTACCGGGCCGAAGCATTCTACAAGCTGGTCAACTACGACGTCATCCACCGCGACCTCGACGACATCCTCGCCTGGCAGCCCGACCTGGTCGTCCTCGACGAGGCCCAGCGGATCAAGAACTGGAAGACCCGCACCGCGCAAAGCGTCAAGCAGCTCCAATCGCCGTTTGCCATTGTGCTCACCGGCACACCGCTGGAGAACCGGCTGGAGGAACTCTACTCGATCGTCGAGTTCGTCGACCGGTTCCGCCTCGGCCCCATGTTCCGCTTCCTCGACCAGCACCAGGAGGCGGATGAGACGGGCCGCGTGGTGGGCTACCGGAACCTCTCGCAGATTTCCAACACGCTCAAACCGATCCTCGTGCGGCGCACGAGGGAGGAAGTGCTCGACGAACTGCCTGAACGCATGGACAAGCAGTTCTTCGTGCCCATGACCCCGCAACAGGCCGAGCATCATGAGGAGAACCGCACCACCGTCGCCAAGCTGGTGGCCAAGTGGCGGCGGTACGGGTACCTGAGCGAGGCCGATCAGTTGCGCATGCAAATCGCCTTGCAGAACATGCGCATGGCGTGCAATAGTACGTACCTGCTCGATCACCAGACCGACTACGGCACGAAGGCCGACGAGCTGGTGGAGCTTCTCGGCGAGATGCTCGAGCAACCCGACCACAAGGTGGTCGTCTTCAGCCAGTGGACGCGGATGCACGAAATCGTCGCCCCGCGGCTGGAGAAACGCCGCTGGGAGCACGTGCTGTTCCATGGCGGCGTGCCGGGCAAGCGGCGGATGGACCTGGTGCGCCGCTTCCGCGAGGACCCCAACTGCCGCCTGTTCCTGGCGACCGACGCCGGCGGCGTGGGGCTGAACCTGCAGCACGCGTCGGCCGTGGTCGTGCTCGACCAGCCCTGGAACCCCGCCGTGCTGGAGCAGCGCATCGGGCGGGTCCATCGCCTGGGCCAGCGCCGGCCGGTGCGCGTCGTCCATTTCATCTCCCAAGGCACCATCGAGGAGGGCATGCTCGAACTGCTGAAGTTCAAAAAGTCGGTCTTCTCCGGCGTGCTGGACGGCGGGCAGGACGCGGTGTTCCTGGGCGGCACGCGGCTGAAGCGGTTCATGGAATCGGTCGAGACGGCCACCGGCGCCATCGGGCAGCCTGCCGCCCCGTCGCCGCCCGAGCCGGCTGCGCCGTCGCAACCGGCGGCCCCATCGACCGCACCCGCTGCCGCACCCGACCAGCTCTGGCACGACCTGGCCACCGCCGGCCAGGCGCTGCTGGAGGGTCTCGGCCGCATGTTCGCCGGCGCCGGCCAAGGCGCCGCCCCACGCTCCGGCCGTCCCCCCACTGGCCCGCCCGCCGGCCTGGTCGAGCGCGACGAGCGTACCGGCCAAACCTATGTCAAGCTTCCCATGCCCGAACCCGAAACGCTCCAGAAGCTGGCCGACGTGCTGGCGGCATTTACCCGACGATAGGTGGCATAGGACCCCGCCCCGGGTCCATCGGGCTGATGGCAGTTACCGCGTGGCCGACACCTGCCTTTGGGATTACAAGGGACGGCCTTTGGGAATGCGATGGGTGATTCCGGCTGTCTCAGCAGCCGGGTTCACCCACGCGCTCCACGCCGTTCCGCACCTAGAAACGGAAGAGCTTTTTCGGTCAACCTCAAATTTGGGATCATCAACCGACGCCGAAAAGGCCGTATGGACGCTGCTCCTCGTGAATAGGTTTCTGCCCTTGACCCAGGTTTCTGCCTGCCTATAATTCGCGCTGCGCTTATCGGCTGTGCGTGGAGCTAGGGGTATCGGACCGCCCTTCGAAAAATCGATAAAATCCGCGCAGATCGCAAAAACGGATCATCAACCCCCGCCGTTCGGTCCGAATGAATTCGATAGCGGTGTTCAGCATCCCATTTTTCCACCCAAGCCTGGAAGGAATGACAATCATGCCAATTCCGCCCGTACGATACGGCTTCCTGGTCGTTATGGTGCTGTCCCTTGCGGGATGTTACAGCGGCGGTCGCTGGAGCATGCCGGATTTGGCCTTCTGGAAGACCAATCCGTTCAGCCCATCGAAGTCTACTGCCCCGGACCCCATTCCCCGGCCCACGGAATTGGCCCACCAGCCGGGGCCGCCGCCGGGCAGCGGACATGCGAGTGCCAATTTCGATACCGCCGACACAGCGGCGCCCCCCTTCGGGGGCCCTTCAAGCGACCTCGCCAGCCGACACCAGCCCTATCCGGTTACGCAGCCGGACGGCGGGGACGCATTGCCCTCCTATATGGCCCCGCAAGAAGGCCGCTACGATGCGGGTTCAAACGATCCAAGCCGGCCTGGGGGGGTGGCGGCCTTCAACACACGGACGTCCCCCCAAACAGGGGCTGCTGTGCCGCATGGGACGAGCCCGCCCTCAAATCACGCACTGGCCAGCAATCCCTACGCCGGCAGGGGCGGTTCCGGCAGCCCCACTCCGTATCCCGTCGACACCGGCGCTGGGTCGCAAGGCCATGGCATTCCGCCCGGATACGTGTCGGCCGATCCGAGCGGTCCCTATGCCAACCCGGTCCGTCGCGACCCGCAAGAATCCTATGATGCCCAGTTGGCCGATTATCGAAATACGGCCGGCATGTACGGTTCGGCGATACCCGACTACCGTGGCGGTAGCGACCACAATTTTTCGGGCGAACGCCATCAGGCTCCGCCATCGGCTGATCGGAGCCGACCCGGCGACCATCCGGCATACGCTCCCGACATGCCGCACACTCCCGCCGGCACGGTCCCTTCGAGCGGCTACGGCACCAACACGCCGCACGGCTATTACCCTCCGTCGGGTGCAGGGCAAGCCGACCCTAACGCATGGCAGGATCGCAACCATTCGCCGGAAGGCCACCATTGGCCAGCCGGCGGCTATTCGCCCGGAAATACGGGCTATCAGCCGTCAGGTGTGCCCCCATACGAGCCGCCCGGAGGGGCAAGCTCGTCGGACGCTCGCGCCTTCCATTCCGAACCGGGCTACAGTCCCGGCAGCGTGAGCCGCTATGAGCCCTGGCAGGAGTGAAGCTCCGCTTCTGGGTGGCCCGCCGCCTAACGCGGATGATTCATCACGAGCGGCCCAACCGGCACGCTCAGGCTAGGTCGCGGTCTTCGAAAAGCAACAGCGCGAAGAACATGGCCAGGGCGCTGTACAGCAGGCAATATACGCCGGCCATGCCTACGTAGCTGAGCGGCACCTCGCTGCCGGTGGAAATGGCCACATAGATGTTAAAGTGGTCGAGCATCGGCAGAGTGGTGCCCACCAAGTCGGCGATGAAGGGCACGATGGGAAACTGGCCCACGGCGGAACTTGCCAATAACGGCGTCAGATGCCCCAGCACGTAGATCGACGCACAGATGATCAGGTTGGGCATCATCGGCAGCCGAGTGGCGATGGCTACGCTGATGGCCGCCAGGACCACCGCTTCCATGAAGGCCAGCGCAATGCCGGGGGCAATCTGCGCCATCTCCTCGCCGCATTCGATCCAGGTGGGGTCCGGATTGGCCGTTTCCCGGGCATCGTACACTACCTTGTACGAGACAGTGGCAAGGAATAGCGCCCCGAAAACGACGAAGAGGATGGCCACGGCGCCCACGATCCCCAGGAACTTGCCCAGAATGAACTGCCGCCGTCCGACCGGTTTGGAGAGCAGCGTCAAGGCCGTTCGCCCCTCGATCTCGTCGGAGACCGACACGCTGGCCGTCCACACGGCCAGCGTGATCGACAGGAGCATGATGACCGTCAGGCTGCCGTCCTTGAGCATCTTCACGTCTTCGCCGAACGTGTGGTACGGCACGAAAGGGAACAGCAGGAGGGCGACAATGCCCACCACAAGAACCACGAAGAACAGCGGCTGCGCCATGGCCTCTTTCGCGGTGGTACGGGCGATGGCGGCCGTTTTCGGGAACACAAGCCGCAGCAGCCAGTAACACGCCACCAGGGCAATGACAGAAACCAGCGCGCCGAGAACAACCCACGGAAGCGGCCGAAGCCACGTGGTTACATTCGCCAAAGGAAGCTGGGGCAATACAAACGATGACATGAAAACAGGCTCTCTTGCGGTTGCCAATCCACCCAACAGGAGGGCGATTGGAGCGTCTCTGCGCTCCCCTCGCGCTGAACCCCCGCGCGACGGCGTCCATGCAAACTAGTACGCCGCCACTGCGCCCGTGGTTCGATTCCCCCTCAGGGCGCAGTGTAACACCCTTCGGAGCGTGCCGCCAGCTTCTGCGCCGCGGAGGTCTGGAGGCGTTCGAGATGGTCTCGGTCGTTGTGTTCACCGTGGAATACGCCCCCCGGCTGCGGTCCTGCACGGTCGATCCGCACTTCGCACACCGTGGATGACCCATCCGCGTTAGCGTTCGCCCGTGCCGGGTTGTGGGAGCCGGCGCTGGACGGCGCGGGCGCCGGTGCGCCAGTGGGGTGAGGGATGCCGGCGCGCAACGCGCTCCACGGCGCGGCGCAGCGCGGCGAGGTCCTGCCGGGCTTCGACCGGAACTCCCGGTCTGCCCAGGCCGGCCCGGGCTTCCGCGCGTGTGGACACTGCGCCTGCGGCGGCGTGCATGGCTTCCCCAAGTTTCTTCGCCGCGTGCAAGGCGTTCCGGACGAGTTGGTCGCGTTCGAACGCGGGCGATTCGGCTCGGTCGCCGCGTTGCATGCTCACGTCGAGCATTTCTTTCAGGACCGCGGCCCCGGTGGGGTCGCCCAGCCGGGCGAGGCCGGTGGCCGCGTTGTACCGCACCGCAGCGATGGCATCGAACAAGAGCGCGCGCAACCGCTCGTTCGCCTCCGCCCCACCGGCCACTCCGAGCGCGTACGCCGCCGCGGCGCGTACGCGCGGGTCGAAGTCGTCGGCGCAACCGGCAATCGCGGCCAACGCCGTAGCCCCGCCGTCCTGCGCGCGCTCCACGGCCGCGGGGGCCGGGCCGACGCCGGAAATGTCAGTCGGATTGTGGCGGAGTACCTCAGGTCCGAGGCGGTGAGCCAGCAGGGCGAGCGCCTCCAACGCGGCCACCCGGAGCGGCGCTTCCGCCGGGTCACCTCGGCCGCGGGCGGTGTCGGCCAAGACGGGTACGCCGCCGGCAAGCTCGAATTGGCCAATCGCCAGGCAAAGGTAGCTGCGCAATTCGACGGCATCGGGGGTCATGTCGGCCCGGGCCGTCTCGCCCTGGAGCAACTCGACAAGCCGGTTCAACAGCCGCGGGTCCTGCCGCATCGGGCGGTTGCGGGGGTCGGCCAGGGTCTGCACCAGCGCGGCGGCCCGCCACGGCGCGGTGCCCCCGCGGTGCAGGGCCTCGAGGGCGGTGTCGGCGTCGCCGGGTGTGAAGCGAGCCCAGCCGACCAGAATGGCAAGGGTGACGAAGAGCCCCACCAACAGTGCGGGCAGCAGCACGAGTTTGACCAACATTCCCCGTGTGGAGAAGGGAGAGCCGGAGGTATTGCGGGCCGGTTGGGCCATGGGAGGCGTAAATTGGTGGACGAAAATAATCCCCTGCCCTCATCATGGCCCCGCGGCCCCTAGCCCGTCAAGGCGCGCCGGGTAACAATGGGGCGATGCGCTACCTTGAACTGACGCTGCCGACCCCCGCCGAGAACCTGGCGCTCGATGAGGCGTTGCTGGAGGAGGCCGAGGCCGCGCCCAGCCCCACCGAGACGCTGCGGGTGTGGGAATCGCCTGAAATGATGGTGGTGGTGGGCCGGTCCTCCAAGTTGGGCTGCGAAGTGAACCTGGCGGCCTGCCGCCGGTCGGGCGTACCCGTGCTGCGGCGTCCCAGCGGGGGGGCGGCGGTCGTGCTGGGCCCGGGCTGCCTGACCTACGCCTTGATCCTCAGCCACCAACTCCGCCCGGAAACCCGCCGGATCGACGCCGCGCACCGGTACGTGTTGCGGAGGACGGCGGAGGCCCTCAGCGGGGGCGCCGTAGGCATCGCCTGTGCCGGAACCAGCGACTTGGCGTTGACCGAGGGCAACGGGGCGGCAGTGCCCTGGGTGAAATGTTCGGGCAACAGCGCGCGGGTGAAGCAGCGGCACCTGCTGTATCACGGAACCTTGTTGTACGATTTTGCGCTGGAGCGCGTAGCCGACTACCTCCCGATGCCGCCCCGGATGCCCGACTACCGGGCTCGCCGGCGCCACGACCGGTTCCTCGCGAATCTGCCGCTCGCCCGCGACACCATCTGCTCGCTGCTCCGCCGGGCGTGGTCGGCCGACGAGTGGGCGACCGGCTGGCCGCGGGCGCGGACGGCGGGTCTGGTCGCGGCAAAGTACGGGCAGGCGGCATGGACGGATTGCAGGTGGTAGGCTTACAATTCCCGTAATGGTTTCCTGGGTCTGGGCCCGTCTTCGCGTCCATAGCGGGAGCCCACCCAATCGGCTGGCCGCTGCTGCCGCGAACGGCAGTTAGCGATGCCCCCTGTACGTGGAGTCCGGAGGGTCGGCCGATTCGCGGGGATCTTTCCCGCCAACGAACGACACCGGCAAAACTGATGCGCATCCTGGTTGTAGACGACGAGAAGATCAAACGGGTGACCTTGGCCGACGATCTGGCCACTCAGGGGCACGACGTGGCGGCCGCTTCCGACGGCGAGGAAGCGCTGCGGCACTTGGAAAGCGGACCGTTCGACGTGGTGGTGACGGATCTGAAGATGCCGAAACTCGACGGCATTGAACTGCTGCGGCGCATCAAGCAGGGGCCCTGGCCGGACTTGGAAGTGATCATGATGACGGCCTACGGGAGCATTCCCGTGGCGGTCGAGGCGGTCAAACTGGGGGCATTCGACTTCCTGACCAAGCCGTTCCGCAATGAGGATATTTTTCCGTTGTTGGCGCGCATCGAGCGGGGTCGGCACGCGCCCGGCGGCGCGGCCCGGGCGGAACCGGTCATTCACCAGGAAATCGTCGGCCATTCGGCGGGCATCGGGCGGGTGAAGCAGATGGCAGGCATCTGCGCCCGCACCGACGCCAACGTGCTTCTGTACGGCGAGACGGGCGTGGGCAAGGACCTCGTGGCGCAGATGATCCACCGCGGTTCGCACCGGCACGGGTTCCCGTTTGTAAAGGTCGGCTGCACGCTGTTTCCTCCGCAATTGATCGAAAGCGAGTTGTACGGTCACGAAAAGGGCTCGTTCACCGGGGCCGAGGCGGAGCGGCAGGGGCGCTTCGCGCTGGCCGAGGGGGGCACGCTCTACCTCGACGACGTCGACGACATCCCCGTCGAGCAGCAGTCGAAGCTGCTGCGCGCCATCGAAGAGAAAGTATACGAGCGGGTCGGAGGCACCCGGTTGATCGAGGCCAACGTGCGCGTCATCGCGTCGACGAAGCGGAATTTGCTCGAAAAGATCTCGGAAGGCACCTTCCGCGAGGACCTCTACTACCGGCTCGACGTGCTGCGGATCAACATCCCGCCGCTGCGCGATCGGCTGGAAGACGTCCCCGAACTGGTCGAGTACCTGCTGGGCCGGATCGCCAAGGGGCAGCCGTACCGGATCGACCCGGAGGCGGTCGAGCTGTTTCAGCGTCACCGTTGGCCGGGCAACGTGCGCGAGCTGTACAATACGCTGGAACGCGCACTGCTGATCGGCGGCGGCCAAATCACCGCCGAGATCGCCCGGCGCGAAATCCGCAACTTCGAGCCCGAGGGCGAGCGGCCCAGCGGTTTCCAGGCCGCCGTGAACCGCACTGAGCGCGAGTTGCTCGAGGAGGCCCTCCGCGCGTGCGGGGGAAACAAGACGGCGGCGGCCGCCTCGCTGGGCATGAAGCCGTCGACCTTCCGCGACAAGCTCGGCAAGCACGGGCTGTAACGCGGATGTCATTGCAATTGCGGCGCGAGCGGGGATAATCAAAAAAACCGTTTTCGCACGCTAAAGCGTGAACTCCAACAGTGTTTTCGCACGCTAAAGCGTGAACTCCAACAGTGTTTTCGCACGCTGAAGCTTGAACTCCAACAGTGTTTTCGCACGCTAAAGCGTGAACTCCAACAGTGTTTTCGCACGCTGAAGCGTGAACTCCAACAGTGTTTTCGCACGCTAAAGCGTGAACTCCAACCGCAGGTTCGCAACCCATCGCGGGTGACCTTTCGCGTTGCCCGCCCATCGACCGAGGAGCATCGGCTATGCAAGAGCGATTGACCGAATCCCGGGGTTTGACTTTCGACGACGTGCTGCTCGAGCCGCGGCACAGCAACGCGGTGCCGTCGGAGGTCGACATCTCCACGAGGCTGACCGAGCGGATCCGCCTGAACCTTCCCGTGCTCAGTGCGCCGATGGACACGGTCACCGAAAGTGAAATGGCCATCGCGCTGGCCCAAGAAGGGGGGCTGGGGGTTATCCATAAGAATATGTCGGTTGCGCAGCAAGCCGAGGAGGTGGAGAAGGTCAAGCGGAGTGCGAACGGCATTATTGTCAACCCCGCAACGCTCCCCCCTCATGCCAGTGTGGGCGATGCCCGGGAACTGATGGACCAGTACAACGTCTCCGGCGTGCCCATCACCCGCGAGGACGGCCACTTGGAGGGCATTCTCACTCGGCGCGACCTCCGGTTCCTGGAGAACCAGGCCCTGCCGGTGCACGAAGTGATGACCAAGGACAGCCTGGTAACGGCTACAGGGAACGTAACGCTTGAGGAAGCTGAGAAGATTTTGATGGCAAAAAAGGTGGAGAAACTTCTGCTGGTTGACGAAGATTTCAGACTGACGGGGCTCATTACGATCAAGGACATCGACATGATGCGGCGCTTCCCACAAGCCTGTAAGGATAGGCAAGGCAGGCTGCGAGTCGGGGCCGCGGTCGGAGTCCACGATTACGAGCGAGTCGAGAAACTCATCGGAAAAGACGTCGACGTGCTGATCGTCGACAGTGCCCACGGCGATTCCGCCAACGTGATTGATACTGTGCGCCGAATCAAGCGAGAATGGCCCATCGACGTAGTGGCCGGCAACGTGGCCACCGCTTCCGGATGCCGCAACCTGATCGAGGCCGGCGCCGACGCGGTGAAGGTGGGCATCGGGCCCGGCTCGATCTGTACCACCCGGGGCATCTCCGGCGTGGGAGTTCCCCAAATTTCCGCCATCCACCAAACTGCCGGTATCGCCAAGGACGCCAATATTCCCATCATCGCCGATGGCGGCATCCGGTACTCCGGCGACCTGACCAAGGCCATCGCCGCCGGGGCCCACGTGGTGATGGTCGGCGGCCTTTTCGCCGGCCTCGACGAGAGCCCCGGACAACGGATCCTCTACCAGGGGCGCACCTTCAAGGTCTACCGCGGCATGGGCTCGATGGGCGCCATGGTGCACGGGTCCAGCGAACGGTACCGACAAAGCGACCGAGGCCAACCCGACAAACTCGTCCCCGAAGGGGTCGAAGGACGGGTCCCCTTCAAGGGCCCGCTCGGACTGTTTGTCTACCAATTGATCGGAGGGCTGCGGGCCGGCATGGGTTACTGCGGCGCCCGAACCATCGACGAGCTGCGCACCGAGGCGCGGTTCATTCAAGTGTCACCAGCCAGTGTGCGGGAGAGTCATCCCCATGACATCACCATTACGCAGGAAGCACCCAATTACAGCACCGAATACTCAGGCGGCGAGGCCGTTTAGCGCGGTCGCCTGCACTTGTCATTCCCGCAGCAGCGGGGTCGGCCGGCTTTGGAGACCGACTCTTTCGGCACTGCTCATGGCAGCCATTGTTTGCGGCTTCGCCGGGCAGGCGCCTGCCGCCGAGGGGTTCCGAACCGTCGGCCGCGGCACCGTTGCGGAGGAGCAAGGGGAACGCGGCAGTCGGCTGCGGTGGCTGCCGCATCGGCCCAGCATGCCTGCCGCTGAGCAAGGGCGTCCGGCATCGCTGCCGTTGCAGGCGGCGAAGCGGCCGGCGCGGCTGGTGCAGCACAGCGGGACCAGTCCGTTCACCAATCCCTTCGGCGACGGGCGTGGGGGCGCCGAGCCCGGCGGCCCCCCGGAAGACGCTGACTTCGTCCCGCTGATCCCGCCCGGCAAGGAGGACGCCGACGACGATGCGGCCCACGGCTTCGTCGGCCCGAACGCCGAGGCCGGCGGCGCCGCCGATCGGTTGCGGAGCGATGGGCCGCAGCTCCTGGCCGACGAGCTGGGAACCGCCGCGCCAGACCTCGACTACGAGTGCCCGTCGCTCGACCAACTGAAGCCGATCGGCGAAATCACCTACCGGACGGAACCGGAACCCGGCGAATTCCCCCGCGATTGCCCCCTCGACGACGAGGAGTTCCAACCGCGTCATTGGGCGCCGAGCACGTTCACGTGGAAGGCGTCGGCCTTGTGCCACAAGCCGCTCTACTTCGAGGACGTGCACCTGGAGCGCTACGGGCACTCTTGGGGGCCCTTGTTGCAGCCGTTCGTCTCGGGCGCGCACTTCTTCGGCAGCGTGCTGGCCCTGCCATACACGGCGGGCATGTACCCGCCGCACGAGTGCATGTACCCCCTCGGCTACTACCGGCCCGGAAGCTGCGCCCCCTACATGCTCGATCCGATCCCCCTGAGCGTTCGCGGCGCCGCGGTGGCCGGCGGTGTCTGGACCGGCGGCGTGTTCGCCATCCCGTAAGGCGGGCGGTTACTCGATTCCGCACGTCGCTCCCGGGCAGGTATCGCGCATGCCGCACGAGCTGTGGGGGCAGGCGGGCATTTCGCCCCGCTGGGAATGCGCGGCCGGCACGCTGAACTTTTTCTCCAGCCGCCGCTTGCCGCAGGAGGGGCATTGGGCCTGCTCCGTGCCCCGGATGAGCTGTTCAAACGCGCTGCCGCACGTCTTGCAAACGTATTCGTAAATGGGCATATCCCCGTTCCCTCGTCAGACTGAGTAAGGAGGCAATCGGCAGGTTGGCGTTCGTTCGTAGGATGGACATTCCTGTCCGTCTTGAGTCCGACGAACAGGATGGCTGGGGGCCGACGGACAGGGATGTCCATCCTACCAGGTGGTAAGCTTGCGCTGTTCGGCCGCGGGGCATCCCGCGCCTGCCCACCGCCCTGCCGCATCTTCTGGATTGAGTATCATTGTACAGCACGTCCGGCGGTTCCGAGTAGTGGCCTGTTCCGAGTAGTGGCCGCCCCGGTTCTTCTGCGGCGTGCGCCGGGGTACAATAAATGCGCCGCGGTAATCGCCACCGCGGGCAAAGCTCGCCTACCCCACCGGGAGCGCAAACCATGGCCGAGCCGCTAACCCTCACCCGCGATCAGGTGCGCCGCGTCGACCGGCTGGCCGTCGAGGAGTACGGCATTTCCGGCCTTGTACTCATGGAGAATGCCGGTCGCGGCGTGGCCGACGTGCTTGCGCAGCGCGAGCCTGCCGGGCCGGTGGCCGTCTGTTGCGGCACGGGGAACAATGCGGGCGACGGGTTCGTCATCGCCCGGCACCTCGACGTGCGCGGCATTGCGTGCCGGGTGGCGCTGTGGGCCAACCCCTCCGAGCTGCGCGGCGATGCGGCGGTGAACTTCCGCATCCTCCAGCGGACCGACGTGCCGGTCGAGGTGTTTGCCGAGGGGCACGATGCCGCCCGCCTGGAGTCGCTGCTGGACGGGGCGACGTGGATCGTCGACGCCTTGCTGGGCACGGGGGCAAAGGGCGACCCGCGGCCGCCGCTCGGCGCGGTAATCGACCAACTGAACGCCGCGGACCTGCCCATCCTGGCCGTCGATCTTCCCAGCGGTCTGGACTGCGACACGGGCAAGCCCGGCTCGCCGACTGTCCGCGCTGCCGAGACGTGCACCTTCGTGGCGTTGAAGGCGGGTTTCACGTCGCCTCAGGCCAAGGCGTACACCGGCGCCGTGCACGTGCTCGACATCGGCGCGCCGCGAAACCTGATCGCGCGGGTTGTGGCTTGGGCCGGCGAAACCGGCTGACACATCCCCCGCGCCCACGGAAGCGCAGAGGACACGGAGAGTGGGTCATGGCCGGCGGCGATGGGCCGGCGTTTTGGTTCCTGTCGTTCGCTCGGGCAAGGGGGCTCCCGGGCTGCACCTCCGTTCGCTCGCATCTCTCCGTGTCCTCGGCGGTCCCGTGGGCGCAAGGCGCCGGGCGGGCGGCGGAAAGCAATCTGCCCAAGGGAGGATGGGCGTTCCTGTCCCTCTGCCTCCACCGCAGCCCTGCGAAGTGACTGCAGTAGCCCAGGTGGCGACACTTCGGCTGCGGTGGTAGCAATGCCAGCACTTTGCAGGCTTGCGACGTCCTGCCGGCCGACGGACAGAAATGTCCGTCCTGCCGGTAACTCTCATCCTACCGGCAGGTTCCGAGTCGCCGCTCCTCCGATAACATTATTTTACCCGAGGTGGATGTCTGGTGCAAGTACCGCCTACCCGGCGTCCAGTTTGCGCTCGATTTGGCGGATGGTTTCATCGACGGTCCAGGTTTGTTGGGCCACGTCGAGCGGCGTGCCGTCGGCCATCCAGCCGTCGACGCGGCGCTGCGCGGAGACGACCGTGCTATGCCGCCGCCGGCCGAAGTAGCTGCCGATCTCGCTCAGGGCGGCGCGGGTGTGCTTGCGTGCCAGCCACATGGCCAGCATGCGCGGATAGCTGATGCTGCGCGCCCGCCCCCCCGACTGCAAGCTGCCCGAATCGAGTTGGAACAACTCGCAGACGGCGCGTTCGATGTCGGGCAGGCGGACTACCGGGCCGGCCTGGCGGATCAGCTCGCCCAGGGCGTCCTTCGCCATGGGTAGGGTGACCGGCCGGCCGAGCCCTTCGCTGGTAGCCTGCAAGCGGCACATGGCGCCGGAGATTTCGCGGGCGTGGCTGGTGACGCGTGAGGCGACGTATTGCTGCACGTCGTCGGGCACGCGAACGCCCAGCCGCTTGGCCATTTGCTGGACGATTCCCAGACGGGTGGCGTGATCGGGCGGGTCGAGCCGGCAAACGACGCCGCTTTGCAGCCGCGTGACCAGTTCCGGCCCCAGCGCGGTAAGCTGGCCCGGCGGTTCGTCGGCGGCAAAGACCAACTGCCGGCCGTCGCGCAGGAGGGTGTCGACCGTATGGAGCAGTTCGATGCGGGTGGCCCGCTTGCCCACCAGGAAGTGTAAGTCGTCGAGGATTAACAGCCCCACGCCGCGGTATTTCCGGCGGAAGCTGGGCAGGCCGCTTCCCCGGAGCGACTCGATAAAGTAACTGGTGAACTGCTCGGCCGACTGGTAGATGACGGTCAGTTGCGCGTGGTGTTTGCGCGCTTCGGCGCAGATGC
>PWXP01000005.1 GCA_003561895.1 Planctomycetaceae bacterium
CAAACCAACCCGCTCCAGCAACAGCCGCCGCCCCCGTACCTGGCGAGAAAAGATGCAAAATAGGAAGGTTGACCAAATTCTCGCCTTGATGGCATAGGAATTACCGTTTGCGGTACTAGCGTCCGGTTTTTGTTTCAAGCCAAGCGAACCGGGGCTAGCGCCCTGCGGCTGATTTCCGACCCGTGAACGGTTATTTACTCTCGCGGCACCACCCAAATGTTCCGGAACCGGACCGGGTTGCGGTGGTCTTGCAGGTACACGGGGCCGGGCTCGGGGCCCTCGGGCAGCCGCGCGGCTGCCGTAGCGCGGGATACCTCCACGTCGTCGTGAATCACCACCCCGTTGTGGCGAACGGTCATCCGGGCGTTGCTCACCTTTTCGCCGTTCTCATACTGGGCGGCGGTGAACTCGACGTCGTAGGTTTGCCAGCTCAGCGGCGGGAAGCACATGTTCACCCTCGGCGCGGCGATCCCGTAAATGCCGCCGCACTCGTTGTGCTCGCCGCGGAGGCCGAACGAGTCGAGAATCTGCACTTCATACCGCCCCTGGGCATAAAAGCCGCTGTTGCCGCGGCCCTGCCCGCGCCGGTGCGGCTCGAACGGCGTGCGAAACTCCAGGTGGATGGTGTGGCTGCCGAACCGCTGCTTGCTGACCGCGCCCTCCCGCAGCAAGCCGTCTTCGGTCATCCGGCCGGGGTCGAAGGCGTCGGGGCTGGTGCCGTCGAACAGCACGACCGCGCCCTCGGGCGGCTCGGCGCCGAGGGTGGGACTCTCGCGCATGACCTTTTCGAGCCGGCCAATCCGGTCGCCCTCGGCGTTGAAGACGGTAATGACCCCGTCTTTCAACTCGGCCACGCGGCCACCGTCGGGCTCCGCGAAATGGACCGCGCCGTCGCGCAGTTCGCCGTCGGCCAGCAGGCGTTCCTTTCGGGTCCAGCCGTCGCCGGGCAGGCCGCCGGGGTAGCCCACGCCGAGGAAGCTCCCGTCGCCGAGGGCCACGATCTGCGCGCCGAACTTCCCCCGCTCGCCGTTCTCTTCAATCGCGCCGGTGTACTCGCCTTGAAGGTGGAAGGCGGGGGGCGCCTCGTCCGGGTCGGTGTACGAGGTGCGCGCCAGGGCGCCGACCGCGCAGCCGAGAATGAGGGCCGTGGTCAGAAGGATGGTGGACGTTCGCATGGTTCAGTCTCCTTGGGGGTACGGGTACGCTCTAAGGTGATTGTCGCCGGGTTCGCTATCCGACACGCGCGAAAGGGAAAGTTTCCGGCAAACGCTGGTGGTTGGTGAAGGTCCATCCGCTAGAACTACTCCAACGGCGGGATTCTCTTCAGAGGCCTGTGCTGTATCTCAATCGGCCAAAACAGCCCGCACGTAGTACCTCCATCGACGTAAATCGCTTGGCCCGTAATGAACGCCGAGGCCTCCGAGGCAAGGAAAACGGCCGTGCCGACCATGTCTTCCGGGTGGCCGATCCGCCGCAAGGGCGTGTTGGCGTCGCGCCAGGCCGCCAGTTCGGGGTCGCTCTCCCACAGCGGGCGCGTCAGTGCGGTCAGGGTGAAGCCCGGCCCGAGGGAGTTCACCCGCACGCCGTGCGGGCCCCACTCCATGGCCAGGCATCGGGTCATTTGCTTCATGGCCGCCTTGCTCATGGCGTAGGGGGCCACCCGCTTCAGCGGCCGCTGGCTGTTGATCGAGTCGATGTTGATAATCGACCCTTTGCCCCGCCCGATCATCTGCCGCCCGACCGCTTGAGCCAGGAAGAACGCGCCGCGGATGTTCACGTTCATTATGAAGTCGTACGTGGCCGCGTCGCAGTTTTCCACCGGCATCCGCTTGTTCACTCCCGCGCAGTTGACCAGCGTGTCGATCCGGCCGAACTCGGCCACCATCTCGTCGACCAGCGCGCCGACCGCGTCGGGCTCAGCCACATCGCACACCTTCGGGTGTACGTTGCCGTAGTTGCCGGCCAGTTCGGCAGCGGTTTGCGTGATGGTTTCCCGCACGCGGCCGGTAACGACCACCTGCGCCTCGCGGTCGGCGAAGCCCTGGGCAATCGCCCGCCCGATGCCCCGGCTGCCACCGGAAACCAGGACGACTTGATCCTTTACGGAGAACAGCGGATCGCTCATTGTTTCTACGTGCTAGTCCGTAGGGTGGGTGGTTCCGGACGCGGTAGCGGCCGGGTTCACCCACACTACCATGTCATTCGCGTTCGAGCAAGTACCACGCGCAAGTACCACGCGCAAGTACCACGCGCAAGTACCACGCGCAAGTACCACGCGCAAGTACCACGCGGTGCCGTCCGGCTTCAGCGCGAGGCCCTGCCACCGGGCCGGCGGCAGGGCCACCGACCCGCCCACTGGCTCGATGCGCACGGGCGGGTCACCCCAGTGGCGGCCCACGGTGCGGCGGTCGTCGGCAAAGACCGTGCCGGTGTTCTCCGCCCGGCTGCACCCGGCAATGAGGATCGTCCGGGCCGTCTCAAGCGACCGGCCGTCGAGTGCGGTGACCGTGACGGCGGCGAACGCCGGTTCGGCCAATGCCATGCCGGCGCCCCGCGCGCCCGCGCGGCCCACCAGCGCCCGAGCGCCCTCGGCTATTACGGCGAACGTCCCCTGCCCGTCTTCCACCTGCCACGAAAGAGTGGGCGGGCGGGAACCTTGTGCGCCCGCGTGGCGGTTTGCCCCACTGGTATTGACAAATCCTTTCTCATAGATGGGTGGTTCCGGCCGCAGCATTCCATGGGAGAAACGTCTCGCCAAACCAACCTCCGAACCTTTAGCGCGGCCGCAACCACCCCCCTACCTCACTACTTGACTTCCAGCGCCAGGCTCTCCGAGTGGCTGTTGAACTCCGGGGCGTACAGGCACTGGATGTGCGCCATGCCCGTCTGGTACCGGCCCCGGTGCTGCACGCGCACCGAGTACTCGAACACGTAGGCGCCCTTGGGCAGGTAGTCGATGAAGAAGTGGCTGGCCGTGTCGCGGGTCGACTCGTAGTAGTACAGCCCGTCCTGGTGCTTGTACCGCGAGAGCACGTTCACCGGCTCGGTGCCGCTGCCGCGGTGGTCCTTCATGTGCACGTATTCCATGTCGCGGTCGGTCCGCAGCACGATGCGCACGACCAACTCGTCGCCCACGGCCACGGGCCCGTCGACCGGTTTGAGAACCGGCCCGCGGACGGTATGCTCCTTGGTGAACAGGGCCTTCTGAAGGGTCAGCGGAGTGGCCTCGTGCGGGGTGATCTTGCTGATGTCTTCGAGGTACTGCCAGTGGAGGCTGCCCCAGGCGACGCCCTCGTCGACCTTCTTGACGGTCACCCGGCCCATCTCCGGCTCGATCTCCCGCCCGACGAACCGCTTTTCGTAGAAGCCCGTGCCGGCCTCAACGTCGTCGGGTTCGATGAGCTTGTCGGCCACGGTCACCTCGACGAGCGCGTCGGACGCCAGCAGGTCGGCGCCGCGCAGCAGCAGGGCGTACACGGCGTCGGCGGTGGCCTTCGTGGTCTTCCAGTCCTGCGTCTGCTTCTGTTTGAGCAGCCACACCTTGCACTCCTCGACGGCCTCGGCGTCGTTCATCACCTCGTCGAAGGCCTCGATCATCATGGCCTGGGTTTCGATGGGCGCCCGGAACCACCACC
>PWXP01000404.1 GCA_003561895.1 Planctomycetaceae bacterium
ATCGCTGCCGAGCGAAGTCTGGATTAACCCCCCAGACGACGGGCCACAGCCCCGTATACTACAACTACAGCGCGACACTAATTTCGGTTCGCAGTTGTCTCAGACCGGTTGACACGCTCCGTGAACTCCAACATGCGAAACGACCCTTATGTCTGATTCGGAACAAACACCGCTTCCGCCGCTTGGGCCTCGCCCTGCCGATGCGCACAAGGGCACTTTCGGCACGGTGCTGGTCGTCGGCGGCTCGCGCGGGATGACCGGCGCGCCGGCGCTGGTGGGAATGGCCGCGCTGCGGGGCGGAGCCGGGTTGGTGCGGGTGGCCGTGCCCGACGCATGCCTCGATACGGTAGCCGGTTACGAGCCCTGCTACACCACGGTTCCCCTGCCGGGCGACCCGGACGGCCGATTGGGTGCGGCCGCGGCCGAGGCGATCCTCGAACAAGCCGCGGCGGCCTCGGTCGTGGCCCTTGGACCCGGCCTCGGCCGCTCCGAGCAGCTCTGCCGGCTCGTCGGGCGGCTCTACTGCGAAGTGTCCCAGCCGATGGTCGTCGACGCCGACGGGCTGAACGCGCTCGCCGGGCAAGAACGCGTGCAGACGCGGGGCGGCGGCCCACGCATCCTTACCCCCCATCCCGGCGAATTCGCCCGCTGGATCGGCCGGAAGACCACCGCCGAGCAACGCACCGCGGCCGCCATGGAACTGGCCGCCCAATGCGGCGCCGTGCTGGTGCTCAAGGGGCACCACACGCTGGTGACCGATGGGAAGCGGCACGATCTGAACCCGACCGGAAACCCGGGGATGGCCACCGGGGGGACCGGCGACGTGCTTACCGGGCTGATTGCCGCGCTGTGGTGCCAGGGGCTGGCCGCCTACGACGCCGCCCGGTTGGGCGTGTACCTGCACGGACTGGCCGGCGATCTGGCCGCCGACGAACTGGGCCACGTGAGCCTCATCGCCCGCGACCTGCTGGATTACTTCGCCGACGCCTTCGAGGTGCACGAAATTGGAGCCCCGTGACATGCTATACCGCCTCCTGGCCGACGTGATCATGGCGATTCATTTCGTGTACGTCGTCATTGTGGTCGGTGGCTTGGCCGCCATTCTGCTCGGCCTGTGGCGAGGCTGGAGTTGGGTGCGCAATTTCTGGTTCCGCACCATCCATCTTCTGATGATCGGCATTGTGGCCGTGCAGGCGATCCTGGGCATCCCCTGCCCGTTCACCGTCTGGGAATACCAGCTTCGCGTGGCGGCGGGCGATGAGGGGCGGCCGGGCACATTTGTGAGCCGCCTAGTTCATGCGATGCTGTTTTTTGAGCTGCCGCCGTGGGTTTTCACGCTCGGGTACATCTTGTTCGGAGCCGCCGTTTTCCTGGCCTTCGTCCTGGCCCCGCCCCGCCGGCCGTGGAAGACCGGAAAATGACCCTCCAACACATGCCGCGTGCCCCTTTGGACGGGCCTCGGCGCACGATGCCTGGGCGAGGTCACGCCCTCACTCCGCCCACGGCCGATCCCAGCATCCCAGCGTTTCGCAAAAACTTCCGTGGACTTCCGGCAGCCGATCCGAGTAGAATAACGCAGTTTGGGCGAAGCACTGCTCACACAGACAAGGAGGCCCCCACCGGATGCCCGACCCGCTGATTCACGGACCGCTGTTGGCCTACCTGGGCATCATGGTCCTGCTAGCCCTAACGGGTGCGGGGATGCCCGTCCCGGAGGAGGTTTTCGTCGTCGGGGCGGCGATTGCCGCCGCGACGGGAACCCTCGACCCGTGGATCGCAATGGCGGCCTGCATAGCGGGCATCCTCCTGGGCGACTCGCTGATGTATCTGCTCGGGGCCCGTTTCGGACGCGGACTCCTCAACGAACAACGCTGGTTCGCCCGAATGCTCACGCCCACCGCCGAAGCCCACATCGAACGGCTCATCCAGCGCCACGGCATGAAAATGTTCCTCGTGGCACGATTCCTCGTGGGGCTCCGGACTCCCTTTTACATCCCCTCCGGCATCCTCCGGATCGGATACCGCCGATTCCTGCTCTTCGACTTCGTGTGCACGTGCATCAACATTGGCACGGTTTTCGGGCTGGCCTTCTTTCTCAGCGAATACTACGGCGAGGCCATCTACCAGGGCGTTCGCAACGCCGAATGGCTTATCACCACAGTCGTGGGGCTCGGGGCGGCCGCGGCGGGAATGTATTACTATATCCGGCGGCGGTACCGGCGGGCTTCGCCGCCGGAGGCCGGCGAGCCGGTCGACTCGGTCCCCCTGTGCGCCGACGCCCCCACCGCGGACGACGACGAAACAGTGCGGGCCGAGCCCCCGCGCGACAACACGCTGGGGCACGTGGCGTAACTGCCTTCGCACCCCTTAGCGCCGGGCCTGCGGCACGTTCTTTGGCTCTTCCGTTTCCAGGTGCAGGCCGCGCCAATGGAGTAGGCACACGCCGCTGTGCCGGTTCCAAGTAACGTAAGCGTTCACGGGACGGTTACCCACGCCAGGCAGGCAGGGCGTTTTCGACCCGTGTTTTGCTGGCTTTTCGCCATTCTCGCCGTTTCTCGTGCGACCCTTGCCGACGCCGCCAACAAGTTCCTTTCCGCCAAGGCGGACCTGCGGGACTCCGGCGAGATTCGCTCCTGCACCTGGATGCAGTACCACGACACCTGTAGCCGCATCCTCGACGTGCTGGGCAAGCACCGAGCAGTGGCCGACTTGACGCCCGACGACTTCCGCAAGCTGAGGTCCGCCTTTGCCAAGGGGCGGGGACCTGTGGCCTTGGCTGGCGACATCAAACGAGCACGGATACTCTTCCGGTTCTGCGATACGGACGGGCTGATTGACCGCCCGTGCAAATTCGGCACGGGGTTTGACCTGCCCAGCCGCAAGACCCTACGGCAGGCACGCGCGGCACGGGGGCCTCGCATGTTTGAGCCCCACGAAATCCGCCAGCTACTTGACGCCGCCGAGCCGCACGATCGTGAGCGTTTTGCTGAGACATTCAAGCAACGGTTCGATGTAATGCAAGAAGAAGTCAGCGCGAAGTGGATGCACTGCCCGATGGCCCCGGGCGGCACGGCGCGTTTCACTACAAGGGCAAAACGGTGACTGGGGTTGAGAAAAAGCCGTGGCTGCTGCTGAAGCTGGCATGGGAGGACCAGCCCGAGCCCGTTGACCTGGCCGTTGCCGGCGAGGAAGTATGGCTTTTCTTCTACAGTTGCGTCCGATTTCCCAAGGCGTTTGGGCGAAAAACCGCTATGTTTTGGGGGTTGGGCGCAGTTTCGACCGATATGGCTGGTGCCACGTCGGTGAAATAGTGGCCTTGAAATGCAGATAGATATATATAGATACTGGTAGACTCATGGTGTCCTATATAGGAGGTCGCCATGTTCTTTCGTCAGAAAACGTCCGGAAACCGCGTCTATCTGCAAATCGTCGAAAACCGCTGGAAAGATGGCAGGAGCAAGCAGCGGGTTGTCGCGACCCTCGGACGGCTCGATCGGCTCCGCGAAAACGGGCAACTGGAAGGCCTGCTGCGTTCGGGGGCCAGGTTCTGCGAGTCGGCCCTGCTGCTGGCCGCGGAGAGACGACCGAAATGCGTACGCGCGCCATCGGGCCGGCCATGGTCTTCGAGCGG
>PWXP01000219.1 GCA_003561895.1 Planctomycetaceae bacterium
AGCGGCCGGTGCCAAGACGGACGGGACGCCACAGCGACCGGCGCAACCTTGCACCGGTACCCCCCATTCCACCGCACGGTCGGGTTGCTCTAATGGAAGGAACAAGAGTTGCATTCTGCCGTGGACGCCGCCTGACGATGCAGATGGGCAGGCAGCCTCCCGCTCGGCGGCGCACAGGGAGGCGCGCGCTGGAGCGGAATGGAGAGGTAGGATGGACATCCCTGTCCGTCCCGCGGCTGGACGGGCAGGAATGCCCATCCTACCGGGGTGGTGGCCGCCGGTGACTTGATAAAGCGGCAGTCGTTGAGCATCGCACGGGAAAGGGCCAAGCTTCATGAACTTGCAATCGGAATGTGGCGGTCTTGAAAATGCCGAGTTACCGGCCCTGGGACTGGACGTCGGCTCCGTGGCACTGAAAACGGTGGTGACCGACGCCGCGGGCCGGATCCTCGATACCACCTATACCCGCACCAACGGCCGGCCCCTGGCCGCGGCCCGCCGGGTGCTGGGGGAACTGCTCGAACGGTTTCCCGAGAACCGTTTTTCGCTCGTGGCGGGCACGGGCTCGTCGGCCGGACAGATCTGCGAGTTGCTCGACGCGGTCTTGCTCAACGAGGTCATCTGCCAGGCCGTGGCGGGCCGCTCTCTGGTGCCCGAGGCCCGCATGGTGCTCGAAATCGGCGGGCAGGACAGCAAGCTGGTCGTCCTGCCCGAGCCCGGCTCCAACGGCCAGGACATGGTCGACTTTGCCATGAATAGCAGTTGCGCGGCGGGGACCGGCAGCTTTCTCGACCAGCAGGCCTCGCGGCTGGGGGTGCGGATCGAGGAGGAATTCGGCCGGTTGGCGCTGGAGAGCCGGTTGCCGGCGCGGGTGGCGGGCCGCTGCAGCGTGTTCGCCAAGAGCGACATGATCCACCTCCAACAACAGGCCACGCCGACCGAAGACATCGTTGCCGGCCTGTGCCTGGGGTTGGCGCGCAACCTGAAAAGCAACCTCGGGCAGGGCCACGACTGGCGAGGCCCCATCGTCTTTTGCGGTGGCGTGGCGTCCAACGACGGAGTGGTCAGCGCGATTCGGGAGGTGCTCGACCTGGGGCCGGACGACCTGATCGTCCCCGAAGAGCACGCGGTGACCGGGGCCCTGGGCGCCGTGCTGGCGGCGATGCGCGAGCGGGAGAGCCGGGGGCCGGAATATGGCCGGCCGCCCGGCGGAGGGCTGGACCTGAATTGTCTGGACCGTTCGCTCCGGCAGGGCCACGGCGTGGCCCATCGGCTGGCCCCGCTCGAGACGCCGGCCGAGGCGGAGGCCGTTTCAGCGGCGCCGGGCCCAACCGCCCTGCACGCCGGCGCCGGTCCGGTCGACGGCTATCTGGGACTCGACGTCGGCTCGATCAGTACGAAGGCGGCCGTCGTCGATGCCGAGAACCGCCTGCTGGCGAAGAACTACCAGATGACCGCCGGCCGCCCGCTCGACGCCGTCCGCCGGGTCCTGGGCGAAATCCGGGCCCAACTCGGCGACCGGGTGCAAATCCGCGGCGGCGCCACCACCGGCTCCGGCCGCTACCTCACCGGCGATTTCATCGGCGCCGACCTGGTCATCAACGAGATTACCGCCCAGGCCACCGCCGCCGCCGAGACCGACCCCGAGGTCGACACAGTCTTCGAAATCGGCGGCCAGGACAGCAAGTACATCAGCCTCGACCGGGGGGTCGTCGTCGATTTCGAGATGAACCACGCCTGCGCCGCCGGCACCGGCAGCTTCCTCGAAGAGCAGGCCGAACGCCTCGGCATCAGCATCAATGAGGAGTTCGGCCGGATGGCGCTGAGCAGCCGGGGGCCGGTCCGGCTGGGCGAGCGGTGCACCGTCTTCATGGAATCCGACCTGCTCAGCCACCAGCAGCGCGGCGAGGCGCCGCAAGACCTGGTGGCGGGCCTGTGCTATTCGATCGTCAGCAATTACCTCAGCCGCGTGGTGGGCAACCGGCGGGTCGGCCGCCGGGTGTTCTTTCAGGGCGCCACGGCCTTCAACCGGGGCGTGGTCGCCGCATTCCGGAAAGTGACCGGCCTGGACATCACCGTGCCGCCCAACCATGAAGTGACCGGGGCCATCGGGGCCGCGGTGCTCGTTCGCAGGGCGCAGCAGCAGCAGGGCCGCACGGAAAGCCGATTCGCCGGCTTCGCCCTGGCCGACCTTGAGTGCAGCGTGCGGAGCTTCGCCTGCGACGCGTGCAGCAATCACTGCGAGGTCAACGAGGTGACCATTCCAGGACGCAGCCCGCTGTACCACGGCTCGCGCTGCGACCGGTACAACGTGAAGAAGGAATCGGAGGGGGCGGCGCGGGCCATCCCCGACCTGTTCGCCGAGCGGCAGCGCCTGTTGATGCGTCATGCCAATCTGCCGGAGCCGCGGCCGGGCCGGCCGACGGTCGGCATTCCGCTGGCGCTGTCGAACTACGAGCTGCTTCCCTTCTGGGGGACGCTGCTGGGACACTTGGGGCTGAACGTTACGGTCAGCCCGGTTTCCAATTCGCAGATCATCCGCCGGGGCGTCGAGGCGGTTCTGTCGACCCCCTGCTTTCCGGTTAAGGTGGCCCACGGCCACGTCCTCGAGTTGATCGCCGGGGGGGTCGATTTCTTGTGGATGCCGAGCGTGATCAGCATGTGGCGCGACTATCCGGAGCAGCGGTTCAATCAGCTCTGCCCCTACGTGACCGCCATTCCCTACCAGATTGCGGCCGCCCTGGACCCGGAGGGGCGCGGGGTGTCGTTGCTGCGGCCCCCGGTGAACTTTGAGAAGGGAGCGGCCGGGGTGGCCGCCCAACTCGCTCCGATGTGCCGGCGCCTGGGCGTTTCCCGGCGGCAACTCCGCCGGGCGGTCGAGCGGGCTTGGGAGGCGCAAGAGACGTTCGCGGCCGCCTGCCGCGACCGAGGCCGGCAGGTGGTGGAAGCGTTGGCGCCCGACGAGCAGGCCATGGTCGTCGTCAGCCGGCCCTACAACGGGTGCGATTCCGGCCTGCACCTCGGTTTGCCGGGCAAGCTCCGCCGCCTCGGGGTGTTGGCGATTCCGGTCGACTTCCTGCCCGTCGACGACGTCGAGCCGAAAAACGATCGCCTATTCCGGGAGATGTACTGGAAATACGGCCAGCGGATCCTCCGCGCGGCCGACGTGATCCGGTCCGACCCGCGCCTGTACGCCATCTTCCTGTCGAACTTCGGCTGCGGTCCCGATTCGTTTCTCCAAGAATATTTCCGTCGCCTCATGGCTCCTAAACCGGCCTTGGTGTTGGAGATCGACGAACATTCGGCCGGTGCGGGCGTGGTAACGCGGCTAGAGGCCTTTCTGGAGAGCCTGCGCGCGGCGAGGACGGACGAATTGCCTTCCCGGAAGACGCTTTGCCCGCCCAGCCAGAACGGGCTGGCCGGCCGCACGCTGTTCGTGCCTTGGATGGGCGACCAGTCGCACACCCTAGCAGCCGTTTTCCGGAGTTACGGGCAGGCGGCCGAGGTGATGCCGACGGCCGACCCGGCCGGCCTCGACCTGGGGCGGCGGGCCTGCGGAGGCAAGCAGTGCCTCCCCTGCCTGATTACCGCCGGCGACTTGATCCAGACGGTGCGCCGCCCCGGCTTCGA
>PWXP01000576.1 GCA_003561895.1 Planctomycetaceae bacterium
GGGCCGGGGGCGGCGGCCACGGCCAGGAAGTCGAGGTCGCCCACCGTATCCCTGCGCCGCCGGTAGCTGCCGGCCGGTTCGATCTGTTCGACGGCCGAGCAGCCGGCCATGTGGGCGAGGATGGCCTGCACGTGCTGGTCGGCCTGGAACCAGAGCATGCGTCGGCCGGCCTCGGCGGCGATGCCGAGCCCCTTGAGAATCGCCGCCTCGGTCTTGGCGCCGAAGCCCTTCAGGGCTCGCACCTTCCCCAATTCGCACGCCTCGCGTAACTGGTCGAGGGTGGCGACGCCCAGCTCGTGGTAGAGTACGGCGGCGCGTTTCGGGCCGAGGCCCGGCACGCGGAGAATGGCCAGCACCGACTCGGGAATCTCGGCGAGCAGCTCATCGAGCATCGGCAGCGAACCGGTGGCCAGGAGGGTCTCGATCTTCCCGGCCAAGTCCTTGCCGATGCCGTCGAGGTCGGTCAGCGACCGCTCGGGATAGGCGGCGATTTCGGCGAGGGCCTCGGGCAACTCATCGATGGTGCGGGCGGCGCTGCGGTAGGCCCGGACGCGGAACGGGTTGGCGCCCTGGAACTCCAGCAGGTCGGCTATCTGTTCGAACGCGGCGGCGATTTCGCTGTTGGTCATGGGATGCTATTTTACCCTGGTGATCCGCAGGCTCATTGGGCGGGTAATCACTTCGATGAGCCCTCCCTTCGGGTCGGCGGCGCGAATCTCCACCTCCTGCCCGTGGGTGGCGAACGTCTCGTCGTACAGGGTCCGGCCGGTCCGCTTGTCGAGGCACAAGATGGCGTACTCGACCCGGGTCCTCACCCCACCGCCGTCGCGCGGCACCCGGTGCTGCCGCCGCTTGCTCAGCAGCAGCACGGGCAGTTCGGACGGCAGGTCCAGTTCGAGCCGCTGGTCCCGCACCTCCGCTTCCCACAATAACTCGCCGTTCGGCCCCACACAATAGAGGCCGCCGTGGACGTCGATCGAGGGGATTGGGGTGCGGGCGTGCACGCGCCGCTCGACCGGTTCGGCGGGGCGATTGGCGACGATCAGGTAGTTCTCGCCATAGGGCTCGACGTACAGCGATTCGAGTTCCGGCTGGGCGTCGAGCCGGGTTTCGAGCATCGGTTCCCCCGAATCGGTGCGCAGCACGGCGAAGCGCCCTTCCGGGTCGAGGACGGCGACGGCGTCGGGGCGGACCAGGGCAACGTGGCTGCCGGCGGGCATTTCCCGCTCCCACACCGTCGCGGCGTCCCAGGGGTCGATCAGACGGATCCGGCACCGCTGCGGACTTTCCTCCCAGGCGAGAATGCGGCGGCCAGCGGTGGCCAGGCGCGCCGAGGGCGGCGGCAGGCTGCGCCGGCCCAACTCCCGGCCGTCGAGGGCGCTGAACACACGCGCGTCGGCGTTGCCGGAGGCGGGTACCACGAACACGTATCGGCTGTCGCCGAACAGCTTGATGTTCTCGGCCACGTCGTCGCGCGCCCAAAGAATCTCGCCGCTTTCCAGGTCCACGGCCACCAACTCGTCGTTCCGCTCGAAGCAAGCGTATCCGTGGGCGACCACCAGCGGGCTCGCGCCGGGCTCGGACGGTCCCCCGCGCCGCTGCTGCGCGGCGCGCCGATGCGCGAGCTGGATCCGTTGCCGGTGGCGGGGATCGTTGCCGCCGAGGTCGGTGGTCCGATGCTCCCAGAGCAGTTGCGGCGTGCCGCCGGAAAGGTCGATCGCGCAGACGCGCGAAAGCAACCATACCACCGCAATCTGCCCCAATTGCGTCCCTTGCGCCAAGTAGTGGCCGTTGCGGAAGTTGATCCTCGCCTGCGCGTCGCTCAGCGGGAGTTCCCACTGCTGCCGGCCCAAGTTGTCGAATCCATAGAGGGTACGTCCGACATTTTCGACGCGGATGTTGGCGGGCCGGTCGAACTGCGGGTCGGCGGGCCGCATGAGCACGGGGGCGTGATAGACGATCGTCTGGCGGCCGTCGCGATCCTCAGCGGCGGCCTTCAGTTCGCCGGGCGGCCACAAGGGGGTCGCAATGTGGCGGGGGTGGGCCGGATCGCCGGCCTCGAGTGCCTCGACCAGTTCGCGGCCGGTCCGCGCTCCGAGGCAAACGGTATCGGCCAGGGGGCCGGCAAGCCGGGCATACAGCCGTGCCGCCTCGGCGGCGCGCCCTTGACGCCGGAGCAACCCGGCCAACCGGGCAACGGCCTCGGGGGCCGCGTCGGGCCGGGCCGCCCCCAGCGCGCCCCGCCATCGCAACTCGGCGGTCCGGCGGTTTCCGCCCTCGGCCAGTTCCACCCCGGTTCGAAGCCAGGCTGCGGCCGAATCGGGCTGCAGCGGCAGGTACCGCACCCGCGCCTCGTCCGAGAGGGACGCCAAGCGGGGCCGCACCCGGGCATATTCCTCGTCGTCGGCGCCGTCGAGCAGTTCCTCGATGCGAGCGGCCAGCCAGCGGTCGCGCCGCACGCGAACCGCCGCCGAAAGTGGTTGGAGCACGTCGGCCGCGGGGTCGATTCGGGCGAGTTCGAGATAGGTGTCCAGGGCCGTGGCGCGGTCGCCGGCGCGCTGGGCGCCCCAACCCATCGCCCGCAGCACACTCGCCCGCTGACCCGCGTCCATCTCCTCCAGTTCCAGATCCTCGGCCAGTGGCCGAAATCGATCGTAGTCGGTCCAGAGGCCGTCGGTGACGGCCCGGGCCAGCCGCTGCCGCGATTGCTCCGTGGGGGCCAACCGGCGGGCGCGCACGAGGCACTCGACGGCCTCGGCAATTCGGCCGTCGCAGAGGAGCAGTTCGCCGCGTTCGGCCCAGGCGGCGGCGTCGTCGGGGTCTTCGGCGATGCGGCGGGCCGCGAGCCGCTCGCGATCGGCGATCAGGTCGAAGCGCCACACTCCGTCGACGCTCTGCGAC
This sequence comes from Planctomycetaceae bacterium, assembly GCA_003561895.1. Taxonomy (GTDB): domain Bacteria; phylum Planctomycetota; class Planctomycetia; order Pirellulales; family Thermoguttaceae; genus PWXP01. Next base: position 2,902 of record PWXP01000576.1, read on the forward strand.
ACCACCCCGCTGCCCACCCCCACGAGGTTGCCCGGTACGATCCCGGCCGGCGAGCGCGAGCGGGACACCACGCGACCGGCGAGAACGTCGATCCCCACGACCTCGGCCGTGTTCAACGGGATGTAGAATCGCTCGCCGCTGAGAAAGCCGCGGCCGCTGGGCAGTGCCCCGGGAGGCAGGGGCAGTTCTTCATCCCACGCCGGCTCGCCGTCGGCCAGACGGAGCCCCCGGACGCCGCTCCGCCCGACCACCACCACCACGCCCTCGTGCACCGCGCCCACGTACAGCCCGTCGCCGCGCGGCGCCGTCCATCGTTCCATGCCGTCGGCCAGCCGCAGGCACACCAGTTGGTCGCTGCCGGGCGGCGTCAGCAAGACGTGCCCTTTGACGGCCGTCGCGCAGGAATCGGCCCATTGGTCGGTCGGAGGGTGGGAACGTTGCTGCTGAGACCGCGCTCGAGCCGCGCGCAGGCGGCGCTGGGCGAGCGTTTCGTCCGAGAGGTCGTCCTGCCCTTCATATAACCAAATGACACTGCGGGTGGTCAGGTCGACGGCGGCCACCTGCTCGTCGCGGATGGGGCACACGAGGATTCCGTCGGCGTAGGAGGGCGACGCGCCGTCCGCCCGGGGCGGCTCCGGGACCCGCGGCATGGCGACACCGGGTATTCGGTTCATCGCCTGCCGGGGGTCCGGTTCGTCGTGAACGGCGAGCACGCGCTGCCACTGCAAGGCGCCGGTGGCCGCGTCGAGCACGAGCAGGACGGTCTGGTCGCCGATCTCGGCGATGGCGTAGAGGTTGGCCCCCAGGGGGAGCGGCGGGCCGAGGAAATAGGCGCCGGCCAGTTCGCGGTCCTCCTGGCCGGCCGGGCCGCCTGCCTCCCAACGCAGTTTCCCGCTGGCCAAATCGTAGGCCGCAAGCAGGTTGTCCTTGCCGAGCGCGCCCAGGTCGAGCCCCCGAACGCCATCCCGGCCGACCACCATCCGCTGCGGGCCGATCGAGCCGTGGAGCGGAAGCCCCTCGACCGCGAAGACCAATCGGCCGTCGCTGCTCAGTACGCCGTACGCGAGGTTCTGCCACAAGCGGTTGAGCAGATCGGTGGGGAGCAACTCGTCGATCGACTCGTCGTTCTCTCCGTCCGGGGCGTTCAGCAGATCGCTTAGCGGGTCCTCGGGCAGGGCTTCCCACAACAGATCGCCCGATTCGGCGTCGACCGCGCGAATACGCGTAGCGGTGCGCACCACGATCGTCTCGTCGACAATCAGCGGATTGAGGGTTGGCAGTGCGGCGCGGCGGCGGCCGAGGTAATCGTGGCGCACGCGATCGATCGCTTTTCGAAGCGGCGGGCTCTTTTCGGGAGCGTCGAGCGGGTCGGCAGCCAGGTAGGGGCTGCCGCCTTCGGCCACAGGATTGCGGGAGGGCCGCCCGCGAAACATACCCCACCGGGCTTCGCTCGGGGCCGGCTTGTGGCCCAGCAGGGCCGCGAGCCATGGCCGGGCGTCAGCGGCGTCGTCGAACCATGGTTTTTGCCGGCCGGCCACCTCGAGCGGCGCCCCGGCGTACTGCGCCCGGAGTTGCTGCAAGCGTTGGGGAATGCGTTGCGGCTCGCCCATCGCCCACCAGCAGGCGGCCAACTGGAGCGAGAGTGCGGGCTCGAACTGCGCAGCCCGGCCGCCCGATTGGGCCAATCGCCGCCAGTAGGCGGCGGCCGTGAAAAATTGACCCGCCCGCCAGTAGCCGGCTCCAAGCAGATAGGCGGCCTCGGCGCCGGCCTCGGTGTGGAAGTAGTACTGGGCCACGCGGACCATCTGCTGCCGATCGCCGGCGGCGACCGCCTCTTGGAGCAGGTGTCGCGCTTCGGCGCCGAAGAGGAGTTGGTAGGCGGCCCGCCCCTCGTCGGGCAACTGTCCGAGGGCCTCTTCGGCGGCCGGCTTCAGGTGGCGGTACACCGGAAGGCGGCGGTCGGGGCGGAAGACGGAATCGCTTTCGGCGGCCAGGAGCAATCCGAGAAGTTGGGCCGCCGCCGGGTACTCGCCCATCTCGGCCAACTGATCGGCCTCCTGCAAGCGCCGCACCAGCACGCGGTCGGCCATATCGAGGCCCCCGGCCGCCGCCGGCCTCGGCTCGGCCGGCAGCGGAACGCCCTCCGGTTGCCCGGCCGGCCGGTCGGCCACCAAGGCTTCCCGGGCATCGGGCGGGGTAGGCAACGGATTCGCCTCGAGCCATTCCGACCACTTTTCCAGCGCCTCGGCACGGCCCTCGCCGTCGGCGTATCCGAACTGCGAAAAGTTGAACATCATGGCCGGGTTCTGGGCGATCGACTGGAACCAGTTCCGGGCCGTCGCCTGGCCGTAGGCTTCCAGGTTCTGACCGGTCAGGTGAACCAGCCAGGCCAAGGCAACGTCGCGCACTTCAATGACGCGCTGGCCGGTGCGCGCGCATTGCCGCTCGTCGTCCAGCAGCGGCAGGAGCAGTGCCGCATACGACTTGCCGCCCAGCCGGGCCACCGCCTCGGCGGCGAAAGCCGCCATGTTCGGCGACTGGCCTTCGGATTGCTCGAGCATTTCGACGGCCGGCGCGAGCCCTTCGGGAATCTGAAACTGGATTGCCATACGGAGTTTCTGCTGGGCGATCCGCCGCGCGCCCTGAATGAGAATCCATTGACCGGTCAGCCGCCGCATGGCCGCCCGGTACTCGGACTCGCTGAGAGCCCGGCCAAAGTCGCCGCCGCGCATGAAGTTCAGCAGTTGCGGATTGTCGACCAGTGGGCCGGGCAGCCGCCATTGGGGATGGACGGCGACCAGCAGCAACGCGGCCACGCTTTCCATGCCGGGCTGGCGGCGGAAGCTCGGATTGGGAAACCGGGCTTGCTGGTGCAACTGCGCAAAGCGAAGCTGGAACGCTTCTTCGGCCGGCTCCGGCCCCTGTTCCGCCGAGGCCAGCAACCCCGGCTCCGCGCGGAGGATCGCCGCAAAGAATTCGCGCGCATTCCGGTCGCTTCCAATGGCTTGGCGATACCAGGTCCATCCGGGCAGATCGTGATCGCCGCCCTCGCGGTCGGCCAGCAGGGCCGCGATGCGGCGTTCGTAATCGGCCTGAAGCACGCGAACGAGAATTCTGCGGCAGCGGCGCCGCACCTCGGGGTCTTCCGCGTGCAGGCCCGCCATCACGGCGGGCTGGGCCTTTAGCCCCTGGGAAGCGAGCAGCGCCGCCGCTTCTTCCCGCACGCGGTACTCGGCGTCGCCCAGCCGGCGTACCAGCGCGGCGCTGTCGTCCGGTGCCGCCGCTATGCGGGCAGGCCGCGCTGCCCCGCCGGCGGCGAGCGCGCCCAGGAGGCCCGTGAGAACGGCCAACGACCGTAACCGTTGCCGGGGGGCCAACGACCTGCCCGGGCGTTTGGACTTGATCGTCATGAGAATTCCATCCATTCGCGATAGGTGGCACATATTCGGGGACCGGCGCGCCGGTCCATCCGCCTCCTATATCCATCATGGGCGAAAGCCGCCCTTGCGGAATCCCCTCGCAAGCTGTAAACGGGCTGGCTTGTTGGAGTTGTTCATCCCATGCTGATGATCGGCTGAGGCGTGAGCCCGATGACAATGAACGCCAGCGTCAGCCATCCCAGAACGACTCGTATGGTGCCCAAGCGGACATGATCGTTCCGGGTGGGCGGATGCTTTGGCCCGATGGCGAGCAGCATCAACACGATGAGCAGCCATGGTCCGTAAGTGCCGAAGTTGAACACCACCAGCAACGCGGCCGAGAAGAGCAGGCCGGTGGCGATGGGGTGTGCTTTTTTGCGGAGGAGGGCGTAAAGGATATGCCCGCCGTCAAGTTGCCCGATCGGAATGAGATTCAGCGAAGTGACCAGCAAGCCCGCCCATCCGGCGAAGGCCGCGGGGTGGAGATGCAACACGGCCCCCGGCGGTCCCGGCTGGACCACGGCACCGCTGAGCCACTGGAACAGTAGCGGGCTGCCGAAAAGTATGTTTCCCGGCGGCGCTTCCACAAACTCCGACCACTGCAGCCCCACAACGCAAAAAATGAGCGTCGGCACCAGGCCGGCCAGCGGGCCGGTGATACCAATGTCGAACAGCGCTTTGCGGTTGCCGATGCGGGGTTCCATGGCGATGACGGCGCCAAAGGTCCCCAGCGGGGAGATGGGCATCGGGATGAAGAAGGGGAAGCTGGCATACACGCCGTACCGCCGAGCCTGGAGAAAGTGGCCCATCTCGTGAAAGATCAAGATGGTCATCAGAGGCACGGCGAACTTGGCCCCTTCGAACACGCCGGCGGCCCACCCGGCGACGATGCCTTCCCCATTGGCGACCCGCAAAAACTCCCCTGCCCCCCCCGCAAAAAGGGTGCTCAAGCAAGTCGCCACGAACAGAAACAGCGGCAAGACCACCCGCCGGCGGGTGGTCCGGGGAGGGGTGGGCAGAGGCATACCGGGATCTCGCACCAATTCGGCGAGAATGGGTGCGTGCGAATCAGCGTATGCGTTTGCCGGGTCGGATTGTTCGGCGTCGAAGGGTCTCATGGGAATTAGTGTATTCTAGCCGAAGAAACGTCGGAAGGCCAACCTGCCTGGGCGGGGCCTCAACCTTGTGGAGTCCTTCATGGGGGAATCTACCACGTCTGGCGGTGGAAAAGGTATCCTTCCCGGATAACGCTCTTTCGTCGCGAAAATGGGACGATCCCCTTCGGCCGGTAAGCCGGTAAGACGGACTGGATAGCCGATCGCAAGCCGCTATAATTGGCCGCAACAGCGTAATGACGTCCGCTGGATCGCACGACTCGACTCCAAAATACCTGCCGCTGATGCTCGAACGCCTCTTTAAGCTCTCGGAACACGGCACCACGGTGCGCACGGAGCTACTGGCCGGGTTGACCACGTTCCTGACGATGGCCTACATCATCTTCTTGCAGCCGGCCATTCTCTCCGGCGGGCTGTTCGAAGTTCAGACGGGCATGGATTGGGGCGCGGTCATGGTGGCCACCTGCCTGGCCGCGGCGCTGGCCACGGCCATCATGGGGCTGTATGCCAACTACCCGATCAGCCAAGCCCCCGGGATGGGCCAGAACTTCTTCTTCGTCTCCGTCGTGTTCGCCGCTCCCACGGCGGCCGTCGCCGCCGGCGAACCCTGGCAGGTCGCTCTGGGCGTGGTGTTCATCGCCGGGGTGCTGTTCCTCCTGCTGGCCGTGCTGGGCGTGCGCGAGATGCTCCTGGAGATGATCAGCCCCAGCATGCGCAACGCTATCGCGGTCGGCATCGGCGTGTTCATTGCGTTCATCGGCCTGCAGAACGCCCGCCTGATTGCCCCCGATCCGGCCACCGCGGTAACGCTCAACCCGCGGTTCAACTCGCCGGAGGTTTTGGTGTTCACCTTTGGACTGGTTGTCACGGCCGGGCTGTTCGCGCGGCGGGTGCGGGGGGCCATTGTATGGGGGATCCTGGCCGCCACGGCGGGCGCGGCCGCCCTCCAGGGGGCGCTCCCCTGGCTGCCGCAGCGCTGGGCGCAGTCGGAAGTGGTATTGCAATCGGACTTGGTTACGCGTTTCGAGGTGGCCCACCGGGTGGTGGCGGTTCCGCCCTCGCTTGCGCCCACCCTGCTGCAAATGGACCTGCTCGGCGCACTGGCCCCAGCGATGATTCCGCTCATCCTAATCTTCCTGTTCATGGATCTGTTCGACACGCTGGGCACGCTGCTGGGAGTGAGTGAGCAGGCGGGGCTGCTGGAGGACGGCCGCCTGCCCCGGGCCCGCCAAGCGTTCATGTCCGACGCCATCGGCACCGTGGCCGGGGCCGCGATGGGCACGAGCACGGTAACCAGTTATATCGAGAGCACGGCGGGGGTGGAGCAAGGTGGGCGGACCGGGTTGACCGCATGCACCACGGCCGTTTTGTTCCTGGCCGCTCTATTCTTCGCGCCGTTGGTGCGCATGGTGGGCGGCTACCCGGCCATCACCGCCCCCGCCCTGGTCGTCGTCGGCGCCATGATGATGCGCAACGTGGCCAAGATCGAGTGGACCGACTATACCGAGGCGCTGCCGTCGTTCCTCATCGTGATCGGCATCCCGCTGACGTACTCGATCGGCGACGGCCTGGCGCTGGGGTTCATCGCCTACCCCGTGGTCAAGCTGGCCGGCGGCCGGCGGCGCGAGGTGCAATGGCTGATGCTCCTGATGGCCGGCGTGCTGGCGGCCTATTTCCTATTCCTCCGGGCCGAGGGCGGGTGAACCGGGGGGTGCAGGAACGGACTTGCGGTTGAACTCGCCAGTGGCTCCGTTGGAGTTTACGCTTTAGCGTGCGAACCGAGGATGTGCGACCCCCGGCACGCTAAAGCGTGAACTCCAACAGCAGGCAGCCGCAAGCCCGTTCCTGCACGCATTGGAGGCGAGGGGCCCTTTCGCCGCATCCGCCCAATAATTAGAGTAAGATCGTATAGGCGGCGTTGCCGCCGCCGGCTACTGAACGAGTGTAGATGTGAGGGTTGCCGTGTCGATCGACATTCAGTGCAGCGAGTGCAAAAAGCGATTCCGCGTCCCCGATAAGTTCGGCGGCCGCCGCATCAAATGCCCCAACTGCGAGGAACCGATCGCCGTTCAGGCCGCAGGGGACAGCGCCAAGCCTGCACCGGCCGAGAAACCCGGCCCCGATTCCGGTGTCGGAGCAATTCCCACGGCGGAACAACGCCCGGCCGCGCCCGCGGAACCCGCCGGACCGGAATCGCCGGCGCCACCGGCGGCCGAGGCGGCCACGGAAGACGAAGCCCAGATTGCCCCGGAAGACGAAGGACAGTGGTATCTGCAAACGGACGACGGGGAGCAGTACGGGCCGGTCGACCGCGAAGAACTCAACGCCTGGGTTGCCGAGGGGCGCATCGACGGCGCCTGCCAATTGTTGTGCGATGGCTGGGACCAGTGGCAGTGGGCCGACGAGGTCTTCCCCCAGTTGGCGGAAGAGGCGTCGACCGAGGACAGCCCGATCACCGTGCGCGGCGACTCCGGCAAGGCAATTGCCGGCCCGGCGGTTCCAGCCCCTTCCGACCCCAAGCTGAAAGCCGCCGCGGCTCCCAGGGCCGACTCGGCCGGCGGCATCGACCGGACGCTGGCCGAAACCCGCCCCTGGGTCCTGCTGATGGCCATTCTCTGGTTCGCCATCGCCGGGCTGGGCGCGTTGGTTTCGCTGGTTGGGCTCATCGTTTCCGCCGTGGGCCTCGTGCTTCCCGGCATCCTGATGTCGGTGGTCATGCTGGCCTCGTACGGGCTGTTGGGGTGGCCTGCGTACCACTTGCTCGTGTACGCGCAGCGCCTCGCGGCCTATGGGACCAGCAGCGGTACGGCCGAGTTGGAGCAAGCGCTCGTGGCGCAGAAGTCGTTCTGGCGGGCGACGGGGATTATGGCTCTGGTGGCCATCGGCCTCTGGCTGGTGGCGGGACTGGTGGGATCGATTGCAGTGCTGGTGGCGGGTTGAGGAATAAAGCCACAACCGGGGGTCGCGGCTTTATGGGAGGAGGGTTCAGAGGATGAACTTGCTGAGGTCCTCGTCTTGGCTGAGTTTCTCGAGCCGCTGGCGGACGTAGGCGGCGTCGATGGCCACTTGCCCGGCCGTCATGTCCGGCGCCTCGAAGCTGAGGTCTTCGAGCAACCGCTCCAAGATGGTGTACAGCCGGCGGGCGCCGATGTTCTGTGTGGTTTGGTTCACCTCGAAGGCGTAGCCGGCCAGGGCCTCAACGCCGTCGTCGGTGAAGACCAGCTTCATGCCTTCGGTTTCCAGCAGCGCCCGGTACTGCTTGGTCAGCGCCCCGCGGGGCTCGGTGAGGATGCGCACGAAGTCCTCCTTGCCCAGCGCGCCAAGCTCGACGCGAATGGGGAACCGGCCCTGCAGTTCCGGCATCAGATCGCTGGGCTTCGCGCGGTGGAACGCCCCGGCGGCAATGAACAGAATGTGGTCGGTTCGCACGTACCCGTAGCGGGTCTGCACGGTGGTGCCCTCGACAATGGGCAGCAGGTCGCGCTGCACGCCCTGGCGGGAGACGTCGGCGCCGTGGGCGTGCTCGCTGGCCACCACCTTGTCCATTTCGTCAACGAAGATGATGCCGACGTTCTCGGCCAGTTCGATGGCCTGCGACTGGACCTTTTCTTGATTGATCAAGGCCTCGCACTGCTGTTCAAACAGGACGCCGCGGGCCTCGGCCACGGTCAGTTCGCGGCGGCTGCTCGACTTCGGCAGGATGCGCTCGAACATGCCCTGCAAATCGACGTCCATCTGCTCGAGCCCCATGCCGGTGAACATCATGGGGGCGGCCTTCTGCTCGACGGCGATTTCCACCCGCCGATTCTCCAGTTCGCCGGCCGCCAGCATGGCCCGAATCTTCTGGCGGGTGCGTTCGTAGCGGTCGGGCGAATCGGGGCTTTCGGGTGAGGCGTCGAAGGAGGCGGGCGGCGGCGCCAGGAGGTCGACCAGGCGTTCTTCCACGCGGCGCCGGGCCTCGTCCTCGATGCCCCCCCGCTCCTGCTCGTGCACCAACCCGAGCGAGTTCTCCACCAGCTCCCGGACCATGCTCTCCACGTCGCGGCCGTAATAGCCCACCTCGGTGTACTTGGTGGCCTCCACCTTGATGAACGGGGCGCCGGTGAGCTTGGCCAGGCGGCGGGCGATCTCGGTCTTGCCCACGCCGGTCGGCCCGATCATCAGGATGTTTTTCGGGGCGACCTCCTGCCGCATTTCCGCATCGAGCTGCTGCCGCCGCCACCGGTTGCGGATGGCGACGGCCACGGCGCGCTTGGCATTGTCCTGGCCCACAATGTGGCGGTCCAATGCTTCGACAATCTGCCTGGGGGTCAAGTCTCGCACGATATCTCCTCTACCTCGATGTTGGTGTTCGTATAGACGTCGATGCCGGCGGCGATCTCCAGCGCCGTTTGCACGATGCCGGCCGCACCGAGGTCGGCATGGCGGACCAATGCCCGGGCGGCCGCCACCGCGTAGCTGCCGCCGGAGCCGATCCCCAAGATGCCGTCAGCCGGCTGAATAACGTCGCCGTTGCCGGTCAGCAGCAGGGTGTGCTGGGGGTCGACCACGGCGATCATGGCCTCCAGGCGGCGCAGAGCCCGGTCGGTCCGCCATTCCTTGGCCAGTTCCGTCGCAGCCCGAGGGACATTCATCGGATAGTCCTTCAGCTTGGCTTCAAAGCGTTCGATCAGGGCAAAGGCGTCGGCGGCCGCCCCGGCGAAGCCGGTCAACACCTTGCCGTCAAGCAGGGCGCGAATCTTCAGGGCGTCGGCCTTCATAATCGAACTGCCGATGGTCACTTGGCCGTCGCCGCCCATGGCGACGGCGCCCTGGTGCCGGACCGTCAGGATGGTGGTAGCGCGCGTTCGCATGGTCTGTTGTAATCCTCGAGCGTGGATGGTTGCCGGGTGCGGCGTGCCTCAAAACGCCCAGTATGTCGGAATTGAGCGCACTCGACCAGGGGCAGGGGTGGTGCAGCTCTTTAGGGTTATATGCAAATAGCTCTCAGGAAGCCTTTCTCGGCCAATACTGGTGGAATTTTGCTCCGATTTTTGCCATTATCAAGAAAAATGTTGCAAACCGCGTTTCGACCAATTAGCCTGTTAATAGAGGAGAGAGAGTCCCACGATACCTGCGTGTTTGCATTGGCGAGGCGACTTAGGTAAAATGGTATCTATGCGCCGGGGACCGTCTCCAGCGAAATCCAACCTGACATTGTTCCAACCGTGTGTTATGAGTCCGCGCCGCACAGAGGAGTTTCAGGCCCGCGCCGTTTGATCGGAGCGGAATGCCACTGTGCATGGCAGGGCTTTGGTGTTTTTCTTCCCCTACCTACAGGAGGGTGTACGATGAGTCGACGTTTCGGTGTATTGTTGCTGACCTTCGTCGGCGCGCTGTTCGTGATGACCGACAGCGCGTCGGCTGGCCGATTTATGGGCCGGTTGTTCCACCGGATCCGATGTCGGCCGAGGGTCCGCTGTTATGTGCCATGCCACCAGCCGCGGGTCTATCATGTGCGGCGCTGCCAGCCGAGAGTCCATTACGTGCGGTGGTGCCGGCCGAGGTGGCGCAGGTGCCAACCGGTAGTCTACGCACCCCACGTCTACGCGCCGGTTGAGGTCGTTGACGAGGTGCCGGTGCCCGAGGTGCCCGAGGTGCCCGAGGTGCCGGAAGTGCCCGAGGAGCCCGAAGTGCCCGAGGTGCCGGAAGTGCCCGAGGTGCCCGAGGTGCCGGAAGTTCCGGAAGTGCCCGAGGTGCCGGAAGTGCCCGAGGAGCCCGAAGTGCCCGAGGTGCCGGAAGTGCCCGAGGAGCCCGAAGTGCCCGAGGAGCCCGAAGTGCCGGAGGAGCCTGAGGAGCCCGTGATCCCCGAGGAGCCGGAACCGCCCGTGGAGGTCCCGGCCGAGGAACCCGAGGAACCTGAGGTGCCCGAGGAGCCGGAAGAACCCGAAGAACCGGTGATTCCCGAACTGCCGGAGCCGGAAGAGCCCGAGGAACCGGTGGTTCCCGAACTGCCGGAGCCGGAAGAGCCCGAGGAACCGGTGGTTCCCGAACTGCCGGA
>PWXP01000538.1 GCA_003561895.1 Planctomycetaceae bacterium
GCGCCGGGCAGGCCGACGTGCAGACCGGCGTGGGCTTCTTCGACCACATGCTCACGCTCCTGGCCCGGCATTCGGCCTGCGACCTGACGGTCCGCGCCGCCGGCGACCTCGAGGTCGATCAACACCATACGGTCGAGGACGTCGGTATCTGCCTGGGAATGGCCATTGAGCAGGCCCTCGGCGACAAGCGGGGTATCTGCCGCTATGGGCACTTCACCCTGCCCATGGAGGAGACGTTGGTCGGCAGCGCCGTCGACCTGGGCGGCCGCGCCTGCTTCGTCTGCCGGGCCGAGATGCCCAGCCCGAAGATCGGCGATTTCGACAGCGAACTGGTGGCCGAGTTCTGGCACGTCTTCGCGCAGCACGCCCGATGCAACCTGCACATCGAGGTGCGGTACGGGCGGAACAGCCACCACGTGGCCGAGGGCATTTTCAAGTCGGTCGCCCGCTCGCTCCGCATGGCCCTCTCGCCCGACAGCCGCATCGAGGGCGTGCCGAGTACGAAGGGCACGCTCTGACGCCTCGGCTTTCCTCGCTACGTTCGGGCTGTTTCGATTCCGTGTGCGTGGTGGCACGGCGCAACGCCTTGACGCCGAAGGATCGCCAATACGCCATGGTCGGAACGGGCCTGCTCCCACCAGCATAGCCAGGAATCGTTCATTTTACTCTTGGGAATAGGAAACAGCGTTTTCCAAGGACCAACCCCTTCAAGTGCTGTTTGGCGGACCAACGCGCCATCGAGTCCCTATCGAAATCGGTTGCTTACATCACACATACCTCGCACGTGGAAGGTTACGGGTAGATTGTTCGATCTTTGCCTCGTCGCCGCCCCGGCTTGCGCTGTTCCGAAAGCAGCCACCCGCGCAATGATTGTACGCGCGATTGGCCCGCCTGCAACCCCCCCAGTGTAACCCTCCTGCAGCTCGGCGGTGTCCTCTTCCGGGCAGCCGTCGAGCGGCGACGGCCCTCGGCGTAACCGTTCACGGGGACTGTCCCAATTCTCGCGGCACAAGGGAGTTTGGCCCGAGGCGCCACGGTTTCTGCCGCGAAAATGGGAACGTCCCCTTCGCATACCGCAGAGCAAACAGCCTCGGCCGCCCCGTGAACGATTACCAGCGCGCGTACGAAGCGTGTCCGAGATCCGGCACGCGAAAGCGTGAACTCCAACAGCAGCAGCCGGTTCTAACTTCCCCGGCAGCCGGGGCACCCGCCGGTGCGCGGCACGTTCGGGTTCTCGATGGCGAATCCGCGGCCCGTCGGGCCGTCTTGGAAGTCGATCGTCGTGCCATCAAGGTGTAATGCCATCTTCTTGTTGGCAATTATGGAAACGCCGTGCTGGTCGTACTTGGCGTCGACCTTCGGATCGTATTCGTTTTCGAAGCCGAGGCTGTACTGGAGACCGGAGCACCCACCGCCGGTCACGCTCATTCGCAAGAACGCGCCCTCGTCGAGATTCTGCTGCTCCATGTGTCGCTTCACTTCGCCCGCGGCCTTTTCAGTAAGCACAATAGACATTGCTAGTTCGTCTCCCATTCGGGTAATTTTCGTGGCAAACCAGGAGCCTCTCCGTTGGATGTCGGAGGCTACTTAGCACTCTACATTCTACACCCGCGGTCGAACTGAGCCAATGGGGTTCCAACGGGTCGACCTATACGGCCCGAAGGTGTGTTAACGTGCCGGCTCTAGCCGCGGCAAAACATTCCAGGGACAAGACGGTCGATTATAGACGGCACTCCAACTTAGAATTACTCCCGAAGTTAATCTGGCAAGGTTAGGAGAATAGTGCAGTCGAGTAAAGTTGGGGTGCCTACGTTTCCGATACTGATTGAGAAAGCTTTCCCGCAAAGATCGCTCCCCGAAGGCCATCATGACGACTGAACAGCTTGCAATCACGTATTCCAGGTTGGGTGCCACCAGTCCGGCGGCACCGGCGGTCGATACCCCTCCCAACGCGCCGCTCGGCCCGCGATGGGCACACCACTTCGTGGCACCCTCGCTCGAGGCCGAAACGGCAACCCGGCTCGCGATACCACGCTACCAACTTAATCTCGAGGTCGGGCGCGACGGCGACCCGCACACATGGAGGTTCGTACTTCTACCATCGGGCGGGCACCGGGTGCTGGCCGTCGAAGATCACGAACCCGGCGTGTGCGGCGAGCAGCTCGAACTGCTCACACTTGTTCGCGGACTCGAAGCCCTGGACCAACCATCGGCTGTGACCGTCTACGGCTGCGGGCGATATCTCAGGAACGGTATCGCTTACGGGTTGCCGGAATGGCGCGAAAACGGTTGGCAATGGGAGCGATTCGGCCGGTTGGTTCCCATCAAGCACGTCGAATTGTGGCGGCGGCTGGACCGGGCCATGCAAATTCATCGACTCGCCTGTGGGTTCCGTCGTATCGACGCGCCACGTCGCGGGGTGGGGGAACGACATCACCTGTTCGAGAAAAAGCGAAGGGTGGGGGTTCGCGAAGCTTTTGTCGATTGGGTAAAATACTCTGCTCACTCGCTGTTGCTTGCCGTGGCCAGGCGGGTTCCCCAGCCCGGCTAGACGCGGCCGCAACAACGAAAACGTTTCGCAAGGAGGTGCTTGTGCGTACAACCGTGGGTTTAGACACTATTGGACAATTGATCGAGGGCCGGCACGAGAATCCGTTCGAGGTCTTGGGCCCGCATGAAGTTGCCGCCAATGGCCGCCGGACGTTGGCCGTCCGGGCCTTCCTGCCACATTCCGAACAGGCCTGGGTCGTCGACCGGGCCCATGCCGAAACTGTACGGCCGATGCGCAGGATTCACCCGGCCGGACTGTTCGAAGCCCTGTGTCCGATACCCAACGGCGAACCTGCCTCACGATACCTGATTCGGACCGCCGACCAGCGCGGCGAGCAAACGACTATGCACGACCCGTATTCCTTTCCCCATCTGCTGACCGATTACGACCTGTACCTGCTCGGCGAGGGGCGGCACTGGCGCATCTACGACCGGCTCGGCGCGCAGCTTCGCACCATCGACGGGGTGGACGGGGTGAACTTCGCCGTCTGGGCGCCCAACGCCACCAGCGTGAGCCTTGTGGGCGACTTCAACGCCTGGGAGGGGCGGCGGCATCCGATGCGCAAACACATCCCCAGCGGCCTGTGGGAGCTTTTCGTGCCCGGCCTGGGCGAGGGCACCCTGTACAAGTTCCAGATCCGCCAAGGCGGCAAGGTGTTCGAGAAGGCCGATCCCTACGGGTTCGCCGCCGAGGTGCCGCCGCAGACCGCCTCGAAAGTGGCCGACCTCGACCGCTACCAGTGGCACGACGCCGAATGGATGGCCCGGCGCCACGACGCCGACTGGCTTCACCAACCCATGTCCTTCTACGAGGTCCACTTGGGAAGCTGGAAGCGGCCCACCGACGACCCCACCCGCTGGCTCACCTACCGAGAACTGGCCCACCAGCTTGCCGAATATTGCCGGCAGATGGGCTACACGCACGTGGAGCTGCTCCCGGTGAGCGAGCATCCGTTCTCAGGAAGCTGGGGCTACCAGACGGTGGGCTACTACGCGGCGACCAGCCGCTACGGCACGCCGCAGGATTTTATGTACTTCGTCGACGTGATGCACCAGAACGGCATCGGCGTGGTGATCGATTGGGTGCCCGCCCATTTCCCGCGCGACGCCCACGGCCTCCGCCGCTTCGATGGTACCGCCCTGTACGAACACGCCGACCCGCGGCAGGGCGAACACCGCGATTGGGGTACGCTCATCTTCAATTACGGCCGGCACGAGGTCCGCAACTTCCTTATCGCCAACGCGCTGTTCTGGATGGACAAGTACCACATTGACGGCCTGCGCGTCGATGCCGTGGCCTCCATGCTGTATCTCGATTACAGCCGCGAGCACGACGACTGGATTCCCAACGAATACGGTGGCCGCGAGAACCTCCACGCCATCTCGCTGTTGAAGGAGTTCAACGAGCAGGTCCACCTCCAGCATCCCGGCGCGCTGACCATCGCCGAGGAATCGACCGCGTGGCCGGGCGTCTCGCGGCCGACCCACTTGGGCGGGTTGGGGTTTAGCCTGAAGTGGAACATGGGCTGGATGAACGACACCCGACGCTACATGCACCACGAGCCCGTCCACCGCCAGTACCACCACGACGAGTTGACCTTCAGCCTCATCTACGCCTTCCACGAGAACTTCGTCCTCCCCCTCTCGCACGACGAAGTGGTGCACGGCAAGGGCTCCCTGTTGGACCAAATGCCCGGCGACCTGTGGCAGAAGTTCGCCAACCTGCGGATGCTGTTCAGCTATATGTGGACGCACCCCGGCAAGAAGCTTCTGTTCATGGGCGGCGACTTCGGCCAGTGGCTCGAATGGAACTACGACACCACCCTCCAGTGGGACCTGTTGCAGTGGAAGTCCCACCAGGGCGTGCAGCATCTCGTGGCCGACCTGAACCGCCTATACCGCAGCGAGCCCGCCTTGCACGAACTCGACTTCGAAAGCGCCGGGTTCGAGTGGATCGATTGCCACAACTACAGCGAGAGCACGTTCACCTACCTGCGCAAGGCCCGGGATCCTGGCGATTTCGTCGTCATCGGCTGCAACTTCACCCCGGTGCCCCGCAAGAAGCACCGCGTGGGCGTGCCGCGCGCCGGATGGTACCAGGAGATCTTCAACAGCGATTCGCTGCACTACGCCGGCGGCAACGTAGGGAACTTCCCGGGCGTCGAGGCGGAGGACACGCCCAGCCACGGCCGCCCCGCCACCATCGAAATCACCCTGCCGCCGCTGGCCGCGGTCATCTTCAAGCCAAAGGCGGAGTGAGGCGGCCGACGAACCGGCTCAGCGCCGTTGCGGCCCTCGGTTGGGGAAAAGCCGGAGGAGTATGCGGGGAGCAGCTACCGAGACTACCTGGGAATGAGGCAGACGCCGGCGTCACGGCTCCCTTCGGCCGGTCGCTCACCGCACCGCCGCGCGCAGCTCGGGTAGGTCGTACACGGTCAGGGCGGCGTGGATGGTGTGGACGAGCTGGTCGGCGGCCAGCGGGTTGGCCACGATGGGCTCGAACGAGTCGGGGCCGCCGTCGAGGTCGACCGTGGCGAACACCGCCCGCTCCAACGCGGCGGCATGCAGCGCGGGGACGGCCGCGCGGCCGCCGCGGGCCACTAGGTGCACGGGGGCTCCCTCGCCGGCGAACGCCCGCGCGACCTCGGCCGCCACCAGCACGTCCTCGGCCCGCATCGCTACGTAGGAGCGGCCGAGCATGTACGCCACGGCCACGTTGGCGCCGTAGGGGCCGTTGCGGGAGCCGTACCAGTGGTTCTGCGCGCTGCGCGTCTCGCCCAGTCCGCGAAGGTCCACCGCCAGCACGGCCCGGCCGTCGGCCACGCGGCGCTCGATTTCCGCAAGCGAACGGTCGCTGCTCTTGCCGCGCTCGTCGAGCCACAGAACGACGTCCTCGGCGCCGCCGTCGGGCAGGAACGCGAGGGCGGGCAGGGCGATGCCCGGCTCCGGCTCGAGGACCAACTTGTCGATGCGGTATCCGTCGCGGGCGATGCTGCCCACTTGCCGCCGTTCGGGCGCGGGCAGGTCGGCCGGCTTGCGGATGCCGGTCACGCGGCGGACCTCGCCGAGCATCTCCTGAGGCCCTCGCTCTTGCCACGCGGCTTGGCGCTGCCGGCGGAGGCGGCCCATCAGATCGTTGTTGACGTCGTATACCGACCGGGCACCGTCGAGGTCGAGCACTTGGCCGGTGGGGGTGACCTGAATCTCGGCGTCGGTGAGCACCTGCAGGTCGTCGGGCTCGCGCACGGCGCGCTCTTCGCCCGTAAGCCAGCGGAGCATCCACTCGACCGTGGCCTCGCGCAACGGTTGTTGCCAGCCGTGGCGGGCGTCGGTTTCGGCCAGGTCGATCCGCTCGGGCGCGTCGAGCCGCTCGAACACCGTGCGTGCCAGGTCGACCGATTGCCGCGTGCCGGCGATGGGGAAGAAATCGCGCTTCGCGGCGCACACGAGCACGGGCATAGGCGCCCGCATGACCAGGAAGCCCCAGTGGTCGAGGCCCGCGCCGAGTTGGCCGGCGACGTTCTGCTCGGCGTCGCCCGGCACGTCGCCGCGTTGCTCCAGCAGCGCCAGCCAGTGTTCGAAGCTGGTGATGTAGCACGAAGGGGCGGCCGCTTTCAGGCGGTCGTCGATTCCCATTACCAGTGAGGTTTGCGTCCCGCCGCCGCTGTTGCCCGCCATGGCCAGGCGGTCGGCGTCGATGTCGGGGCGGGTTTCGAGGTAGTCGAGGCAGCGGAGGGCGTCGTGGATCATAAACTGCGACGTGTTGTTGCCAAGCACCATTGAGCCGACCCCCAGCGCATTGTGCGCCCGGGTGCCCCAAACGCGGGGACGGCCCTGCTCGTCGCGCAACTGAATGCGTTCGGCCTGGTCGATCGGGTCGAACATGAAGGCGGCGATGCCGCTGAGCGCCATCAGCGCCGCGCCGCGCTGGTACACCTCCAGCGCCTTGCCGTTGCGGCTGTGACCGCATGCGACCAGCACCGCCGGGTAGGGCGGCTCGTGGCGCTGCGGGTCGGGCAGGAAGAAGGCGGCCGTCACGTGCAGCCCCGGCTGCGATTCCAATAGCACCTTCTCCACGTGGTAGCCGTCGCGCTCCACCGTGCCGGTGATCTGAGCATTCAGCGGCGTATCGCGCGGGGGCAGCCCGCCGACGGCGCCGAGGAACCACTCCCGCATCTGCTGCTGCCAGCGGCGGATTTCGTCGGGTTCGGTCCTTTCGAGCATCTGCTCCCGGTGGTGCGCCAATTGTTCATTCACTTGGTCGAGCAGGTAGCGGGCCATCATCCGCTCGGCGGGCGCGCCGGCCGCGCGCCCGTTGAGCACGTTCAGTTCCGCGTCAGCGGCGGCCGGCAAGGGCGCGCCCGCCAACGACAGCCAACCGGCGACGGCGATTGCGGGCAACCATGGGCGGGGGGATTTTGGCCGGCGTCGATTGCAAGTGGTCATGATTCTCTCCCAAGGGTTCTGCGTTGCGATGGAAAGCTCGGAATCGGGCGGGTGACCGTGGCCGCTCCCACGTCCAGGCCACCCTACACCTGCCGGGGCCGGAACAAGGCCGACCACACGTAGTATACCGGAATGCCCACGAGGATGCTGCCGGCGCTGTATACGGACGGAAGGGGCCACTCGACGAAGGCGAAGACCGCCGTGAATAGGGTCACTACCAGGAAGATGGCGGGCACGACGGGGTAGCCGGGCACGCAAAACGGCCGTTCCATGTCGGGCCGGCGCCACCGCAGCACGTACACGGCCGCGATGAACAGCATGGCGAACAGCGACAGCCCCACCGAGGCGTACTGGTACAGGTCCTGGAACTCCAGGGCGAACAAAATGACGACCGCCAGGAGGCTTTGCAGGACCATTCCGTACACGGGTACCCGCCCCTGGGGGCTCACCCGCTGGGCAATCGAGGGAAACAATCCGTTCCGCGCCATGGCGTAGTAGACGCGCGGGCCGGTGATGATCAGGGCGCTGACGTTTGCCAGAAACGTCAGGCCCAGCAGCACCGAGAAGACGTTCGCGGCCCGCGACCCGAACAGGTTCTCGACGGCCAGTTGCGGCACTTGGGTGGGATGCACTTGGCCGTCGCCGAATCCCACGGCGCCCAGCGGCACGGCATAGGCGAAGACCAGGTTGACGGCCAGGTACAGCAGAACGACCGAGCCGGCGCCCAGCAGGAGCGAGCGGGGGAGGGTTCTTCCGGGGTTGCGCACTTCGCCGGCCAGGTAGCTAGCGGCGTTCCAGCCGCTGTAGGCGAACATGACGTAGAACAACTGGGTGGCGGCGATGCCCAAGCCGACCTGCCCGATGGGCTGCCCTTCCGCGACGTGGGAGAGCCGCCCGCCGGGGAACACCGCCGCGAGGACCACCAAGCCCACGAACAGGGCGAGTTTGATGATGGTGGTGGCGTCCTGGGTCCAGGCGGAAAGGCGGTGGCCGAGGAGATTCGGCACCGTGATGGCGGCGATGATGACGGCCGCCAAGGCCTGGATCTGGTATCCCGAGCCCAGTCCGAACGGCGTCAGCAGGTATTCGGCCGCGAGATGGCTGGTCACCGCCAGCGGCGCAGCGAAGCCGAGGAAGAACGAGGTCCAGCCGGAGAGGAAGGCGGGCATCGGGCCGTAGGCTTCGCGCAGGTACACGTATTCACCGCCGGCGTGGGGCAGCGCGGCGGCCAGTTCCGCCACGCACAGCGCGCCGCACAGGGCCAGCAGCCCACCCACGATCCATAGCCCAAAGATCAGCGGGTAGTTCTGAAGCGAAACCATCATGAAGCCGGGCGAGATCAGGATCCCGGTTCCGACCATACTGGCAATCACCACGTAGGTGGCGGTGGACAAACCGAATGTTCGCTGGAGTTGGTGGTCTGACATTCCAGGTCCTTACGACGGGCGAGCGGCCGCCATGCGGGGAAAGCCAGTCCACCCGGAAGAACACGTTCCGTGCCAGGTGGACTCGGCCATGAAATCGGTTCAGGCGGCGCTTGGAGCGGGCGGTGGGAGGGGCCGTGCGATCATGCGTCGTAGCATAGAGGCGAATCAATACGACGGCAAGCCCTTCCGATGGGGGAGTGGTGTGTTATGTGCGGCAACGGGCTTCTCGCACCGCTGGAGTTCACGCTTCAGCGTGCCGGGTATCGTACAAGGCGGGTTCGCACGCTCCAGGGCGAACTCCAACGGAGCGTGCATCCGAACGGGGGCTGACGCGAGTTCAGACCGTTCCTGCACCCACCCTCCCACCCCTAGACACGCCGGCCGGAACTGGTAAACTAGGCGGCATTCCTGTCGGCCCGGCCGTTTCCGGGGGTTGCGGGCGGGAAGCAAAGAGAATTGTCGCGGAGCAGGTGGATGCCGAAAAAAGAGGAAGCTATCGAGGTCGAAGGGACGGTCACCGAAGCGCTGGCCAACACGCGGTTCCGCGTGCAGTTGGAAAGCGGCCACCAGGTGATCGCGCACGTGGCCGGCAAGATGCGGAAGCACTTCATCCGCATCGTGCCGGGCGACCGCGTGCGCGTGGAACTGTCGCCCTACGACCTGACCAAAGGCCGCATCACGTTCCGCGAACGGTAGGCCGCCCCGGCCAACCGGATGCTCTGGAACGCTTGACGAAATACGGTGGCCTGCCGGCTGCGACCGTTTTCGATGGTGGAGCTGGCTACGCTCCTTTGGGGGGTACGCCGCGCAGGTCGCTCCGACGGTCGAATGTTCCGACGCGCTTTCGGTTGTGGCGTCGCGCCGCGTCTGATACAATGGAGGTGGTTTTCTGCGTTACACCTACCAACTTCCGCCCTTCGAACGAAAGGACAGACCAATGTCGAGAATCCAACGACGCACGTTTCTCAAGAGCGCGGTAGGCGCGGCGGGCGCGGCCGCTACCATTACCATTTCCGGCACCAAGGCGGGGGCCAATGTCCGTGGCGCCAACGAGCGGCTCCGCATCGCCGTGTGCGGGGTGCATGGCCAAGGACGACACCACCTTCGCAGCTACCAGCGCATGGACAACGTCGAAGTCACTTGGATCGTCGACCCCGACCGCCGCCGGCTCAGGGGCGCCCCGAACACCACCACCGACGTCCGCGAGGCGCTCGACGACAAGAACCTGGACGCCATTTCGGTGGCCACGCCCAACCACTGGCACTCACACATGGTGGTCCTGGCGGCTCAGGCGAGCAAGCACTGCTACGTCGAGAAGCCGGCAAGCCACGACATCCACGAAGGCCGTGTCGCCCTCGAAGCCGCCAAAAAATACGGCGTGGTGGTTCAGCACGGCACTCAGCAGCGTTCCAGCCAGGGCCGGGCCAACATGATCAAGGCCATCCAGTCCGGCAAGTACGGCAAACTGGCCGTTTCGCACGGGTTCTGCTGCAAGCCGCGGGGCGGCATCGGGTTCAAGGAGCACGAGGCGCCGCCCGACTGGCTCGACTGGAACCTCTGGCGCGGCCCGGCCGTGATCGATCAATATCACGGCAACTTCGTGCATTATGACTGGCACTGGTTCTGGGCCACCGGCAATGGCGACCTGAACAACCAGGGCACGCATGAACTCGACGTGGCGTTCTGGGCCCTAGAGCCCGGTCTGACCGCGCCGGTGCGAGCCATGGCCCTCGGCGGGCGGTTCGCCTGGGACGACCAGGGCGAGACGCCCAATACCATGTTCGCCGTTGCCGAGTACCCCAACGGCCAGAAAGTGTTCTTCAATGTCCGCAACGTCAATTACGACGGCTATCCCCGTGAAGTGAAGAACGACTTCTACTTCGAGGACGGGGGGAAAATCCTCGGCAACACCTACATCTCGCCCAGCGGCCAGCGGGAACGCGTCGAGGGCGAGCGGGCGGAAATCACCGGCGGCGGGCGGTACGGAAGCTTTGTCAACGCATGCCTGGCTGGCAAACCCGAAATGGCCAACGCCGACATGGAAGTGGCTCACTACTCCTGCCTGCTTGGCCACGTGATGAACAACTCGTACCGCATCGGCAAGAAAGTGCCGTTCAACAAGAAGGCGGGCCGGTTTGGCGACGACAAGCTGGCCTACGAGGAGTTCATGAAGGTCCACGAGATCATGCGCGACGGCGTGGGCGTGCCCGAAGATGAGGCCGAGTACGTCGTCGGACCCTGGCTTACGTTCGACCCGGCCACCGAGCGGTTCACCGGCGAGCACGCGGCCGAGGCCAACAAGCTGCTGCGCGACCCGCGCAACGAGGAGTTCGACATCCCCACGCCGGACAAGGTGTAGCCCCGCCGGCCGGAAGCCCATGCCGGGGTGGTTGCCCTTGTTGTTGTGTACGTGACGCGCGCCACCCTCCGGGTTTGTCCGACTGGACCGCTGTTTGGCAACGGCGCGGGCCAGCGCGAGGTGTTGGAGCCCCCCAGGAGGGCGGTGCATCGCTGGGGCGCGTTTTGCATTGACACAACTCGGGCTGTTCGCTATCCTCCCGTTCTCGCCTCTCGGGAGGAGTCCCGAGTGGGTCTGTTGGGCAAAAGCCCTAGGCCCACCCACGAAATCGGACAGGGAAGTCCGATGCGAACTCGCACCATGGAGGGTCCCACCTTGAAAAACCGGCAGCGGGTGCTCATCGTAGATGAATCGGAAGAATCGCGCGAGGTCCTCGAGACGGCGCTTTCGCGCCGGGGGCTGAGCACCTACACGGCCGGCGCGGCCGAACAGGGCCTGTCGCTGGCCCGGCAACACCAGCCCGATTTGGTGGTGCTCGACCTCGACGTCGACGACACAGCGGCGGAGGCCTGGTCCGGACCGCTGGCCGACGATGGCAACGGAGCCCCGGTGCCCGTAGTCCTTTTGGGCGGGATGCGCCGCAACCTCAAGCGGTTTCCCGGCGGTGAATGCGTCCCCAAGCCCTACCACTACGGCCCGTTGATCCGTAAAATCGAAGAACTCCTAGAACTCCTGGAGGATCGCCGAGGTGCCGTCGCTGTTTGTCATTCGCGGGAACGATCAGGGAGTCCGGTTCGAACTGGATGAGACCCCGGTGCGCATCGGGCGCGATGCGTCCAGCGCCGTGCAGTTGCACGACACCGAGGTCTCCCGCCAGCACGCGGAAATCCGCCGGCACGACGACGCCTTCACCATTGCCGATCTGGGCAGCAGCAACGGCACCTTCGTCAACGGCCGCCGCGTCGAGCGGCACGCCCTCCAGAGCGGCGACCAGGTGCAGGTGGGCAGCACGCTGATGCTGTTCACCGGCCCGTCCGGTGAAGCCGACGACGACCTCGAAGGCTCCGTCGTTCTCGACCGACCCGACGACGCCTCGCAGATCGTCCATTCCGTCACCCAGGAGGAAGGCAGCCGCATCTTCGAGGAGCGCGACGACATGCCTCAGCACTCGTGGCTGGCCCGCGCACGCAGCAACCTCCAGGTGATGTACCGCACGGCCCTGGCCGTCAGCCATACGCTCGACATCGACCAGCTTCTCCACCGCATTATGGAGTTGATCTTCGAGTGGGTCGAGGCCGACCGCGGGTGCATTATGCTGGTCGATCCGGAAGCGAAGCAACTGGTGCCCAAGGTGCGCCGCACCCGCGATGGCGCGCACCGCGACGAGAAGATCACCATCAGCCGGACGATCCTCGATTACGTCACCCAGCGCAACGAAGGCGTGCTCACCAGCGACGCCCGGAAGGACGACCGCTTCAGCCCCGCCGCCAGCATCCTGCAGATGGGCGTGCGCGAGGCCATTTGCGTGCCCATGCAGGGCCGCTACGACATGGTCGGCGTCATCTACATCGACACCTCGACCAGCCCGCAGGAAATGGTCCGGTACGGCGGCAACACCAAGTTTTCGCAGGATCACCTGAAGCTGATGGTGGCCATCGGCCACCAGGCGGCGCTGGCGGTCGAAGACACCCGCTACTACTCCGCCATGGTGCAGGCCGAACGGCTGGCCGCCATGGGGCAAACCGTTGCCACGCTCTCCCATCACATCAAGAACATCCTGCAGGGCATTCGCGGGGGGAGCTACCTGATCGAGCTGGGCCTGAGCGAACACGACGACGAAGTGGTGGCCAAAGGCTGGCGCATTGTCGAGAAGAACCAGAAGAAGATCTCCCAACTGGTGCTCGACATGCTCACCTTCAGCAAGGACCGCGAGCCCGACCTCGCCGTGGCCGATTTGAACCAGGTGGTCAGCGACGTGACCGAACTGATGCAATCGCGTGCGGAGGAGCTGGGCGTCGAACTGCACTGGCACCCGGCGCCCGACATGCCCCGGCTGGTGTTCGACTCGGAGGGCCTGCACCGCGCGGTGCTGAACATGGTCACCAACGCGCTCGACGCCGCGGCGGAAACCCCCGGCGGGCAGCCGGGGCGCGTCGACGTGCGCGCCGGCTTGACCCCCAAGCAGGATCACGTGCGCCTGGCCGTCCAGGACAACGGGCCGGGCATCCCGCCGGAGCAGATGGAAAAGCTCTTCAGCCCGTTCATCTCCTCGAAGAAGGGACGCGGCACGGGGCTGGGCCTCACGGTGAGCCAGAAGATCGTCACCGAGCACGGCGGCCGGATCCACGTCGACAGCAAACCCGGCCGCGGCGCCCGCTTCCTGATCGAACTGCCCGCCGTCCGCCCCGACCCCGGCACGCCCACCGCCGATCAGCAAACCGCTGGCCCCTCCCCGGAAACCCACGCCGACCAGCCTTAGGGCGGCGGCCGATGAGCAATGATCCGCAGGAGGGACATTCCGGTCCGGTAACCGTTCACAGGGGGACTGTCCCAATTTTCGCGTCACAAAGGGCGTTTTTGCCCAGTGATCCACCGTTTCCGCCGCGAAAAATGGGACTGTCCCCTTCGCATCGAGCGCAGAAAACAGCTCGCGCCGCCCCGTGAACGGTTACCCCGTCCGTCTCCGGACCCGACGCACAAGAAGGTCCACCCGATGGGTGTGGCAAGTCCGTTTCTGCCGCC